>RHAS01000200.1 GCA_010028615.1 Actinomycetota bacterium | reverse complement strand
CGCTTGAAGGATTTCGAGCCGGTAAAACTAGCGTCGCGGAAGTTGTTGAAGTTCTCAAAAATGCTCGGCTGCTTGTCCCGCTGGTTGCCAATCTTGGGGAAGCAGGTGTCGGTCAGGCTGGACTCAAAGTTGATAAGAGTGCGGAACTTTCGATTGTTACTGTCCGAGCACCAGATGGCCAATTGGCTTTACCAGTTTTTAGCTCGGTAGCAGCGATGGCGGTTTGGAACCCAACAGCTAGACCAGTGCCAAATAATGCCAGGGCTATTGCACTGGCCGCTGCTAGCGAAGGAAACACCAGAATAGTTCTAGACCCGATGTCCCAAACTGAATTTGTTATCCGCCGACCAGCCATCGAGGCTATCGCCAAGGGAATCGTTTGGGAATCGCCAGAACTTAATTCCGATGTGCAGAGGATAGTTGCCCAGAATCTGTCCACGCTAGAGCACGTTGAGAGCTACGCCCTTGCTTCTGGGGATCCAAGCCAAAGATTGCAAGGTCAGGAGCTGAGGGTTGAGATTTTTCTCAAGCCTGGTCTTGAAGACACTGGCCTAAAAGCAATTGAAGCCGAGTTATTTGCAAGTTTGTCTGCCGATGAAGAATTTGTCAGACTGGTTGATTCAGTGTCGATTAGGTTTTTAGCTACTAACTGACCGGTCCAGTGTATTTCTCACCTGGACCCATACCCGGTGGGTCTGGAATCGCTGAAGCCTCGCGGAAGGCTAATTGCAAGGCTCGCAAACCATCACGCAGCGGTCTTGCATGGTGATCGCCCAGGTCCGCTGCACTTCCAGTTACAAGCGCGGCAAGCGAATTTATCAGTTTTCGAGCCTCATCTAGATCGCCTTTGTAGCCGGATTCGGCTAAGCCCACTTGAACGGCGGCAGCGCTCATCAGATGAACCGCGGTTGCGGTAATCACCTCAACGGCGGGCACTTCTTCTAGTTCTCGAAGTGCCTTTTGTTCTTCACTTTCGCTCATTTTGGGGCTTCACTTTCAGATTGTTTCTCTGCTAGGCTAGCCTACGGCTCTGTTGATCTAGGTCAACAGTCAGAAGTGGATTCATTTCCCACCCGCGTCTACCGATTTCTTTAGGTTGCCGGGTAAAGCTTTGAACTTTCAGTTCTGCGCGTTGGCAAGCACCCGCTTGCGTTGACGTGGCCATTTTAGTCATGTCAAAAGGAGAAGCAGATCAGCGATCCGCGTATCAATGAACGAATCCGTGTTCCTGAGGTTCGCCTAGTCGGGCCAAATGGAGAACAACTTGGAATTGTCCGCATCGAAGATGCTTTGCGGATGGCCCAAGAAGCCGATTTAGACCTGGTAGAAGTTGCACCAAACTCGGCACCTCCAGTTTGCAAACTGATGGACTTCGGAAAGTTCAAATACGAAGCCGCCCAGAAAATTCGGGAAGCCAGGAAGAATCAAACCAACATCGGTATCAAAGGTTGTCGATTCAGTCTGAAAACCGAAGAACACGATTTTGCGACTAAGAAGGCGCAAATAATCAAGTTCCTCAAAGGTGGCGACAAGGTAAGAGTTGTTGTGCTTTTCAAAGGTCGTGAGCAGTCTCGCCCAGAGATGGGAATCAAACTGCTGCAGCGTGTTGCCGAAGAGGTAGCCGAGTTCGGTTCAGTCGAATCGACTCCTTCAGCAGAAGGTAGGAGCTTGATCATGATCATTGCTCCGCTAAAGAACAAGGCTGAAGCAAAGGCAGAAGCGAAGCGAAATGCTGAGCGAGAGCCAGAAGAGAAGTAACTAGCAACACAAGAGAGAATTCTGCAGTTGAATCTGCAGATTAGATAAACAGGAGAAGTTATGCCAAAGCAGAAGACACACTCTGGCGCTAAGAAGCGTTTTCGTTTCACCGGTAGCGGCAAGTTAATGAAGCAGCAGATCAACATGCGTCACAACCTCGAGCACAAGTCCTCGCGTCGCACCCGTCGCTTGAACCAGGATCAGGTCGTTAGCGCAGCTGACTTCAAGACCATCAAGAAGCAACTAGGTAAGTAAGCGAAAGATTTTTAGGAGAAGAAAATGGCAAGAGTCAAAAACGCAGTAAACGCTTTG
>RHAS01000199.1 GCA_010028615.1 Actinomycetota bacterium | reverse complement strand
TCGTAGTCGCGGAGGGCTCAGACGGCAGAGTTATCGCAGCTGGAGCACTGCATGTGATGTGGGGAGATTTGGCTGAAGTTAGATCTCTCGTGGTGGATAGTTCCGCACGTGGTCTCGGGTTAGGTAAGGCAATCGTTGAAGCACTGATTGAAAGAGCCTTTAGTTTAGGCGTTGGTCGAGTGTTTTGTCTAACCTTTGAGGTTGAGTTCTTTGCTAGGTGCGGCTTCGAAGTTATCAGTGATGTTCCAGTCGATGAGGAAACTTTCGCCCAGATGGTGGAATCTTCCGATGATGGTATTGCTGAGTTCTTGGATCTAGCCAGAGTAAAGCAGAACACTCTGGGCAACACCCGCATGCTTCGCCTGATCTAGCGATCAGCGCTGGCAAAATAACAGTATGCAGAACTATCAACCTCGCCCCAGTGTGATCTGGGCTCGCCGAGTAATCGCCCTTCTAGTTTTAGGTGGATTAGTTTGGGGAGCTGTTGCAATTGTTGGGGGTGTCATCGGCTGGGTTGGTGGACTAATAAATCCCAATAAAGCACCTAACCAGGTAGCTGGTGCTGATTGCCAGCCGCAACAGGTCAGGGTTGAGGCAAATGTTGGAAATGCCAATAAGGAATACCAGGGTGCATTTAATCCAGAAGAGTATCCCTACTTCTGGTTTACGGTAACTAACACCGGAACCGTTGAGTGTAAATTGAACGTTGGCTCTTCGGTGACCTACTACCGCGTGAAAAGCGGAAACGATAACATCTGGGACTCGAAAGACTGCAAGCTAGAAGCCCCGCGGGAAGATTACCCAACTATTCTCAAGCCCAATGTCCCGGTAGCTAATCCCCCTTCTGATTGGCAACGGGTTAGATCTTCAGGGGATGGCTGCTCTATCGCTGATGGCCAACCAACCGTTGGTGCTGGTGGCGCGAGCTATCTTCTTACCGCAGAGGTAAATGGCATTATCAGTGAAAACACCGTTCAGTTTGTGCTGAACTAGTCTTATGCAAAAATCTGTTGCGATCATCGGTTGCGGGTCAATGGGCACGGCAATTTTAGCCGGCATGCTCAGCCACGGTTATCTGCCGGAACAGATAAAACTCACTGTTAGAACTACCGAGAACGCTAATGCTTTGGCTAAGAAATATAAAGTGACTGCTTATGCGACCGAATATCAACCAAATGCTAATTCGCTTGCAGTTGAAGGCGCAGAGCTGGTCATTATCGCTGTGAAGCCAATCAACGTCACTAAGGTGCTAGATGAGATCTCAGTGGTGCTATCCCCTAAAGCGCTAGTAGTATCTGTTGCCGCTGGAATTACTATCGCCACTATGGCTAAGCACGTAGCGGATACCAATCAGGTGGTCCGAGCTATGCCAAACACCCCAGCGCTAGTTGGTAAAGGTGTTACCGGAATCAGTTTTGGTCCAGGGATTGATTCCGAGCAACAGCAAGTGGTTGAAGAACTTTTTTCGGCAGTTGGTAAAACACTTGTAGTCGATGAAGATCGCATAGATTCTCTATCGACAATTTCCGGTTCAGGGCCTGCCTACGTATTTTTCTTTATTGAAGAATTTATCAAAGCGGCCAAAGAACATGGCTTTAGTGATGACGAAGCCCATCTGATGGTGACTGAAACATTTTTAGGAGCGAGCCTATTGCTTTCTAAATCACAGCAGGACCCAGCCGAATTGCGCCGACAGGTAACCAGCCCTAATGGAACAACTATGAAGGCTATTGCTGTATTAGAAGAAGGTAATCTCGAGGAACTTTTCGTGAAGGCCACAAAAGCAGCTCTTGCCAGAGCTAAAGAAATAGCACAGGAGAACTAAAGATGACCGATGTTTTTGACGCCCTAGCCGATGCTAAGCGACGGAAGATTTTAGAACTGTTGGCTACTAAGCCGCTAACCACTGCCGCAATCAATAAATCGCTAAAGCTAAGCGCGACAGCGTTGGATAAACAACTAAAGGTTTTGCTAGCCGCTGAGTTAGTAAGCGTTGAGAAAAAAGGCAAGACCAGCACCTATTCCCTGAACCGCAAAGGCTTACTAGATGCAGCAAAATGGTTTGGTAAATTTGGCGCAAGTTTTGTCTCCGGACAAGC
>RHAS01000198.1 GCA_010028615.1 Actinomycetota bacterium | reverse complement strand
TCCGGAAGGGTGTTTTTGACTACCGGCTGGCAGGAAATCAAGGCTAAGCAGCCAGGAATGATGGCACTAATAGCAATGGCGCTCACGGTAGCTTTTGCTTACTCCTTATTCCTGACTACCTCCGACCTACTCGGTTATAACTTCGGGCACATGGATTTCTGGTGGGAACTAGCAACGTTGGTAACCATCATGCTTATTGGTCACTGGATTGAGATGTCAGCGGTGATGAGTGCTTCAAATGCCTTAGGTGAACTAAAAAGCTTGCTTCCGGATACCGCACTACTGGTCAGCGGCAAGAAACACTCAACGGTTCCAGTTAGCCAAATCAAAATAGGCGATCAAATTATGGTCGGCCCAGGAGCAGCGGTTCCAGTTGATGGTGTAGTTGTATCTGGCTCAGCAAAACTAGATGAATCGATGTTGACTGGCGAATCCACTCTGGTTGAAAAAGAAACTGGCTCTACTGTATTTGCTGGAACAACAGTTAGCGCTGATGGTGATCTGAAACTAGGCTCGCTGGTAATCCAGGCTACTGGAACCGGCGCTAATACCGCTTTTAGTCAGATACTCAAGCTTGTTGAGCAAGCTCAGGCATCGAAATCTAAAACCCAGCGTCTGGCTGATCAGGCTGCCGGCTGGTTGTTCTATGTTGCTTTTGCCGCTGCTTTGGTAACCGCCATTTACTGGTGGCTAAATGGCACCCAGTCTGCTGATTTTGTGCTGGAGCGAATTGTTACAGTACTGGTGATTGCTTGTCCGCACGCGCTCGGTCTAGCTATTCCACTGGTTACCTCGATTACCACCGCAAAAGCTGCTACCTCTGGCCTACTAATCCGTAATCGTCAAATGTTTGAGCAGGCGGCAAAATTACACGCTGTGCTATTTGATAAGACAGGAACACTTACCTACGGTAAGCGCGGGGTAAGCGCAATTCGCATTGCCAATAAATCCAAACTGCAGGATGAAGATAAGATTCTGGCTATCGCTGCATCGGTTGAATTCAGTAGTGAACATTCACTTGCCAAGGCAATAGTTGATGCAGCGGATAAGCGCAATTTGAAACTAAAGCCGATCAAAAACTTTGAAGCTCTAGCAGGTAAAGGCGTGAGCGCCAAGGTAGGCAAGTTTGAGGTTCTGGTTGGTTCACCTGCACTGTTGGTCGAGCGCAATATCCGCATGGAGGTAATCGATTTGGTTTGGGCCGATCAGGCAACAGGCTCTGGAAGCACGGTGATCTGTGTAGTGGTTGATGGTGTGCTTGAAGGACTATTCAAATTCGGTGATCTGATTAGAGAGTCATCAGCTGAAGCGGTCTATGAATTACAGCGCGAGCGAATCAGGGTGGCTATTTTGACCGGTGATGCCAGAGGTGTTGCCGATTATGTTGCTAAAGAAATCAGCGTGAGTGAAGTATTTGCTGAAGCGCTACCTTGGCAAAAGACGGAAGTTATCAAGAATATGCAAAAGGATAAATCCGTAGTCGGTTTTGTCGGTGATGGAGTAAATGACGCTCCTGCTCTTGCTCAGGCCGATGTCAGCTTCGCAGTTGGCGCAGGCACTAACGTCGCTATCGAGTCGGCAGGAATAGTGCTAATTAGCGATGACCCAACCGCGGTAGTAAGAGCGGTCAAGTTGAGTAAACGGGTTCGGGCTAAGTCACTGCAAAATTTGTGGTGGGCAGCTGGTTATAACATTCTGGCAATACCGTTGGCGGCTGGCCTATTCATGCCACTAGGTTTAGTTCTAACTCCCGCACTGGGAGCCGTGTTGATGTCGCTATCGACTCTGATTGTTGCCATCAATGCCCAGACTCTCAGAAAGAAGTAATGGGGAAACTAGGGATAGTAATAAACCCAAGCTCTGGTCGTGGTCGCGGTAAACGCGACGGGGAACTAGCAAAACAAGAGTTTGCTAAGCACGGAGTGGATCTGGTTGATCTATCTGGGCCAGATTTTGCGACGGCGAGTAAGAATGCTCAAGCAGCTGTTAGCGAAGGTGCAGTCGATGGCCTGGTGGTTGTCGGTGGAGATGGAATGTTTCACTTAGGGGTTAACGCCACGGCAAAAACAAATGTTCCTGTTGGTTTGATTGCTTCCGGAACCGGTAATGATTCGGCTA
>RHAS01000197.1 GCA_010028615.1 Actinomycetota bacterium | reverse complement strand
GGAATCCACTCTAGAGAAGTTCTCCACATTCGATGATATTGCAGGAACGAAAAGAAAGTTTGAAATGGTGAAAGGTGCCATGTCAGCGATAGGCCTATACAAGAAGTTATATGAGCACAAGGATCCGGGTCATGTGGTATGTTTTGACGACTGTGACGCCATACTGTATGATGACCTATCTTTGAACCTACTGAAGGCGGCACTGGACTCGGGCAAGAAACGAATGCTTCACTGGAACACAGAATCGAGAACACTATACCAAGAGGGTATGCCCAACTCATTTGAGTTCCACGGTGGTGTGATATTCATATCTAACATCAAGTTTGACAATGTTAAGAGCAAAAAATTACAAGACCATCTGCAGGCACTACAGAGCAGATGTCATTACTTGGATCTAACCATTGACTCCATGCGAGACAGGATGCTTCGTATCCGACAGATCTGTCGTCAAGGTATGTTGGAGAAGTATGCTATGAGCCCAGAAGACCAAGAGGGTTTGATACAATTCATATTTGATAACCGAAGCCGATTGAGAGAAGTGAGTCTTCGTATGGTGTTGAAGATTGCGGATCTTTGGAAGATGGCTCCGGACAGATATCAAACACTGGCCCATCAAACCTGTATGAAGGCGGGAGTATAATGGGTCTAACTCTACTATTCATTGTTGTCGTTGTGTTGTATCTGTTGCTGACCATTGATTGGACTTGGTTTAAGAGATGATTGAACGGAAGCCACATTTCATTGAGAGATTTTTTGACGGTCTCTGGGATCGTTTTGCTGGTGCCACTGAATGGTTGAAGGATGTGGTGGACACCCAACCGTGGACGCACTTCTTCCTAGGCATCTCACTATGGTTCGTGATTGTGTGGTTGAAGGATCATAGTTTCCTATTCCATCTAGCATGGATACCGTGGATCTGGTATTGGCTGGTTATCATTGGGGCACCATTCAGGATAGGACATAGATACTGATGTTATCGAGGTCGAAGAGATAATGCAATACAGAATCACACCTAGAAGAACTTTTGTGAAAGCACTGATCTACAGAGTGTGGATATTCACAGCCACTTATCTGTTGCTGATCCTCACGGGCCACACCTGGAATGATGCAATCATACCTACCATATCCATTAATTTCCTACTGACGTTTACCTATTATTCCTATGATCGACTGTGGCAGAGGATTGAATGGGGCATAGAGCCTGTTCGTAAGCGAAAGAGAAGAAGATAACGATTTTATAGAGCTTCACTACCTCCCTAACAAGTGAAGCGGTGCTGATCTCCCCGGTCAGCACCGTAAATAAGGGAGATGAAACGAAGATTGAAACCCTCACAGCAGAAGTTCTGGAACCGATTGACAGGCGAGCACAATCGCCGGGTACGGGAGCAGATCGATCATATGCTGAAGAATGGCACCCTGGAACCCACCGAGCATGAGTGGTTGATCGAGAAGAGTTATACTGAGTCCGAGAGTGAAATATGGCGCCTGATCATCGATCACATCCGGGTGGCAACCATGCGAGATTTCAATATGAACTATCAAAAACCCACTGGAAAACGAGCAAAAAAGTCAAGGAGATAGCGACCTATTAGTGGTAGACAAATTACCAAAATGTCATATTATAGAGATATAACAACTGGGAGGAACAATGATTGAATTAAACTTCAAACCCATCGAGCAGACACTGGCTCGTACTGTGTGGGATCTAAAGAGAGACTACAAACAGATGGATGAGCGAGATGTGGCCTATGATTTGGGCTATATCATGGCTCTGTGTTTTTCGTTGGGTCGCAAGAGATTGGCATCTCGAATAATGGATCGATTTGAACCTTATGCTCATTAGAGATTTAAACTTTTACCTAAAATGGCTGGCTTGTGGAGTGACTCTGTCAGGAGCACTCTGCACCAGTCTAAGGATTGATCCACTCAACATCTACCTACTGAACCTGGGAGCGGTACTGTATCTCTCTTGGGGATATCGTATCCGTGAGTGGAATTTGGTTGCCATCAACTCAGGACTGTTGATCATATACCTATACGGTCTGTACCTATCCTAATAGCATTACCACACCATAAATACCAGCATGAAATCCTTCATCATGCTGATCATGCTGTTCCATCTGGATCC
>RHAS01000196.1 GCA_010028615.1 Actinomycetota bacterium | reverse complement strand
GCAATCACCGACAATTTAGTTTCCTGTTGCTCTTCGCAAATCGTCTGCTCGATCTACTTGCTCCCAGGTAAACTCTGGCAACTCTCGTCCAAAGTGACCGTAGGCAGAGGTCGCTGAATAGATGGGCCTTAGCAGGTTCAGGCTTTGGATAATTCCACGAGGGCTCAGGTCGAATACTTCCTTGATAGCCTTGGTGATGCTTTCAGTAGAAACCTCGTTGGTTCCAAATGCCTCAACATATAGACCCACTGGATGAGCCTTACCGATTGCATAGGCAACCTGAATCTCGACTCGCTCAGCCAGGCCGGCAGCAACAACGTTCTTCGCAACCCAGCGCATGGCGTATGCAGCTGACCGATCTACTTTAGACGGATCTTTTCCGCTGAAAGCGCCACCACCGTGCCTACTGTATCCACCGTAAGTGTCAACAATAATCTTTCGACCGGTTAATCCGGCATCGGCATGTGGCCCTCCGATTTCGAATTTGCCAGCGGGATTAACAAGCAATCTCGAATTCCCTGTTTCGAATCCATAATCGCTAAGCACAGGATTTATGACTAACTCCCTAACGGCCTCTTCAAGATCTTCTTGAGAGACGGTTGCGCTGTGTTGGGTGCTTAGAACGACGGTTTGCACAGACACTGGTTTATGACCGTCATAGGCAATTGTCACCTGAGTCTTACCGTCAGGTCTTAGAAAATCTAGGGTGTTGGTCTTTCTAATTTCAGCAAGCTTTTTAGAAAGAGAATGTGCAAGCTGAATTGGTAGTGGCATCAGTGTTGGTGTTTCTTTGCAGGCAAAGCCGAACATGAGGCCCTGATCGCCTGCGCCTTGGTTATCTAGTGAAGCACGAGTAGTGCCGTCTCTTAGCTCCAACGAACGGTCAATACCGGCAGCAATGTCTGGTGACTGTTTACCAATTGACACGGATACACCACAACTATTGCCGTCAAAGCCTATCTCTGAGGAGTTGTAACCGATGCCAAGAAGTGTTTCTCTTACTATCTCCGGTATTTCGGAATAACCTTCTGTAGTTACTTCACCCGCTACAACTACAAGACCAGTTGTCACCAGAGTCTCAATCGCTACTCGTGAATTGGGATCCTGAGCAAGCATGTCGTCCAGAATTGCGTCACTGATTTGGTCACATACCTTGTCGGGATGTCCCTCAGTTACGGATTCGGAGGTAAATAGGCGAAGTTCACTCATAAGGCAACAAGTATATCGAAGCTAACCGACTTCTCGACCTTTCAACAGCATTTGCGCGCTATCAAGTATGTGCGAGGAGACGAGGGCTTTTGTTCCTTCGAACTCTGAAACTGACTCACCATTTAGGACAATGACACTTGTATTATCGGATCCAAAAATCATGCCATCTGTCACATCATTTGCAACCAGAATGTCGACACCCTTGCGCGCGAATTTCTGTTTTGCTTTCTCAATTAGTTCATCGCGACTAGTGGCCGTCTCCGCAGCAAATGCAACGGTCACTGTTTTGCGATGATTCGCTGAGATCCAATCTTGCAAATTCCGAATTATGTCAGGGTTTTGAGTAAGTTCAAGATGTAAGGTTTCGTTTTGAGTCCGACTAATTTTTCCTGGAGTCTTAGAGGCCATGGAGAAATCGCTTACGGCAACAGGCATTAGCAGGATGTCAGTTTCTCCAACCAGGTCTTCAAGAGCGAACTGCAGATCCTTAGCTGTCCTTGCTGGGATTCTTGTCACCCCAATTGGGATCGGCACCGAAACGTTACAGTCAATAAACGTAACTTTTGCTCCGCGTGCGAGAGCTTCTTCGGCAAGGGCAACTGCCTGCTTACCACTTGAACTGTTGCCAATAAATCTGACATCATCTATCGGTTCTTGAGTCCCCCCTGCAGCTATCACTACATGCTTTCCAAGCAAGGGCTTGTGTGTTGTGTTCTGTATCTTTTTTAGAATGTCCTCAGGTTCCATCATTCGACCGATACCAGAGTCGCTGCCAGTTAGCCTTCCAATTCCAGGTTCAGCAATCTCGACCCCACGCGCTTTTAGTTTCCGTAGATTTTCCTGAGTTGCTTCATGTTGCCACATCTCCGTGTGCATAGCTGGCGCTAACAGGACTTTAGCTTTGGTGGCTAGTAAAACGTTGAGCAGTAGATCATCGGCCAGCCCATTAGCGTATCTAGCTAAGAATGCAGCGGT
>RHAS01000195.1 GCA_010028615.1 Actinomycetota bacterium | reverse complement strand
GCGACCAGTGCGTCTGGGTTTGCCGTATTGATCTCGCCCCTAGCAATCAGGTCGTAGGTGAACTGGGTCAGGCTTCCAAGACCGTATCTGTTCAGATACGTGCTGAGCACGTTCCTGGCGTCTGTTCTTTGGGCGGCAGTCTTTTCATCATCGCCAGTAACAACAACGGTCTCTGGTGCGTCAACCTCGTCAACGGTTCCGTCGCTATAAACCGTAACCTTTACCCTTTTTGCGCCAGAGCCAGTAAAGAAGGTTTTGGTGACGGTCTTGCCACCAGTGACTGGTGGCGGTGCGGTCGGCGTAAAGGTTTGTGGAATGAAACCAGCGGTGATAGCAGTCTGGATAGTTTCTGCCGTTGGTCCAATCTGGTCAAGCGGAAGGTCCGCTGCGTTCATGCTCATTATTCGACCTTCCCAAATGCTCTAGCGATCGTTGTTGCGAGGTCCATTGCTTCCTGGTTTGCCGTCTTGGTGTACTGCCAACCATACTTCGGGTCGGTCTTGAGAAGCGTCTGGAACTCACCGCTGGTCATCGTCCTGCTCTTGTCGCCATCACGCACGTCAAAGGCTGCACGGAACTTTGGGTCCATCATGTCAATGGTGTTTGCTGGCATCTCCAACGTAGAAGCGGCAATAGCCGCATACTGATCCGCAACCGACTTCACGGTAAGACCCTGATCCAACATCGAAGCCAGGGCTGGGTAAAACTGTTTGGCAAGGGTACGTGCCTGACTGTTGATGTCTTCGAGCGTCATCTTCCCAGTTGCGTACTTTTCGATTGCGTCTTCGTCTGGTGTGATGAAGTAGTTGCCATAAGCCTTACGGACTTCTTGTCCAAGTTTTCCAGACTCGAGTTGCTTGACTGCGTTTTCGTAACGCAAAGAACCTTCTGGGTTCTTTTGGTACACAAACTCAAGCATCTTCTGCTGTGTAAGCGTGTCGTCCAATCCGTTGCGGGCTGCAGTACGTCCAATCTGTTGCCAGTCCGCTTCGGACAGTCCAAGTTTGCCGTAGGTTTTTTGTAGTTCGCCCACCTTTTGGGCAATGTCAACTTGCTGGTCTGCCTCGGTCTTCTTGTCAAATGCTTCTTGCTTTGCGCTTGAACGCTGACCGTACGGGGTGTTGGCTATTTCTCTAGCAATTAGGGCTTGTGCAGTTTCTGGATACAAATACCACTGCTGCTCAACAGCCTTTTTGGCAATAGCAAGAACCTCTGGACCAAACTCTGGGTTTGTAAAAAGAAACCCGAGGGTTGGAAACTTCTTGTTGAACTCATCAACCCAATTGTCGCCCAGTGGCTTGAACTTGGAGTTTTTGTACTCGGTCGCTAAATCTTTGCGGTTCTTTGGCGTGTCTGGAAGATTGCGCAGTTCGAGTTGGCTATCAACCCAGTCTTTTTGTGATGGCACACCAGGTGCTGGTGCGGTCGGCTGGATTGCTTTTGGTGTTGGTGTTGGAGTAGGAGTAGTCTCAACCTTTTCAGTTGTTTCAGTTGGCGTTGTTGCCTTGGTCTCAATCGGGGATGGACCAGTTGGTGCCTTTGATTCGGTCGGGACAGCAACCGTCTTGTACTTGTTGGCTAGCGCCGCTTCAGTCTTTGCCAGGTCGGTTTGGAAACCAGCCAATGGCTTGTACTCGCGAGCCTTCTTGGACAGCGCAACAGAAATGTCTTTGATCTGCTGCTCGAGACCAGCCTTTTCCTCAAGCACTGCAGCGCGTTCTGGGCTGAATACGTTGAGCGTAATGGTCCGTTGGTTCGGACCCTCCATGTAGGTTCGCTTGCCCTTCTTGAGTTCGTCGTCAATCTTGGCGATTTGCTTTTTGATATCGGCAATGAGTTTGTCGCCCTCGATGAGTCCGAGGTTCTCATACTGCTCTGGGTCCATTAGGCACCAAGCGCTTTCTTTATCATCTCAGCCACGCTGGCAGTTCCCTGCATCTGGGCTTCTTCTGGATTCTGTTCCATCAACTGTTTGGTGACAACGTTCTGCAACTGTGCTGGACGCTCAACCATTCCACCAGAAGCCTGTTGGTAGGCAACCTCGTCCTGCTGAACGAACTTGATGAGTTTGCTCATCTTCTCTGGTTCGATGATGCGACCAAGAAGCGCAAGTGAAAGTTCGTTGGCAACTGGCTTGATGTCGTCCTCTGAGGTGACCGTGGTTTTGCCACCTCCGCCACCACCACCGA
>RHAS01000194.1 GCA_010028615.1 Actinomycetota bacterium | reverse complement strand
GCCGCCCCGGCATACCAAGTCTGAGTTTGCTTCTTATCTTTTGCCTGCGTGGTTTCTAGGTAAATACCCCAACAAGAAGGTTATTCAAACATCTCACACTGCTGAGTTGGCTATTGGTTTTGGTCGAAAAGTACGAAATCTGGTCGATTCAGAGCTATTTAATAGCGTGTTTCCCAACCTGACCTTGCAAGTTGACTCAAAAGCAGCGGGTAGATGGAACACTTCCAAGGGTGGTGAGTACTTTGCTATTGGTGCAGGGGGTGCTGTTACGGGTAAAGGCGCTGATTTGTTCATTGTTGACGACCCACACAGTGAGCAAGAAGCTGTTTTAGCCGCAAGCAGCCCTGAAATCTTTGACAAAGTGTACGAATGGTACGAGTCTGGCCCTCGTCAGCGTCTACAGCCCGGTGCTGCAATCGTTATAGTGATGACCCGATGGGGGGCAAGAGACCTAACTGGGCGTATTTTGGACCGTGCAGCTCAGTTAGACCGCACCGATGAGTGGGAAGTGATCGAATTTCCCGCAATTTTGCCCTCTGGCAACCCACTTTGGCCTGAATTTTGGTCGCTGAAAGAGCTAGAAGCACTTAAAGAAGAGCTAACACCCGCTAAATGGAACGCTCAGTACCAGCAAAGCCCGACTTCCGAAGAAGGGGCAATCGTAAAGCGTGAATGGTGGAAACTCTGGGAGCAAGAAGACCCCCCAGAGTGTGAATTTATTATCCAGAGCTGGGATACAGCATTTACAAAGTCAGAAAGAAGCGACTTTTCAGCGTGCACGACCTGGGGTGTCTTTTACAAAGACGAAGACCAGTCAGATGCAAACATTATTTTGCTGGATGCGTTTCAAAAGCGCATGGAGTTCCCCGAGCTAAAGGAAAAGGCGTACCAAACCTATAGAGAGTGGGAGCCGGATGCGTGTGTTATTGAGGCCAAAGCTGCTGGTAGCCCGCTTATTTTTGAGTTGCGCAAGATGGGGTTGTCAGTTTCAGAGTATTCGCCGCACCGTGGCAACGATAAGTTTGTCAGGATGAACTCTGTTGCTGACCTATTTAAGAGTGGAAAGGTCTGGCGTCCTGCAAGGCGCTGGGCCGACGAAGTTGTTGAACAGTTGGCTTCTTTCCCTAATGCGGCCCATGACGATTTGTGCGACAGTACTACACAGGCACTGATACGATTCAGGCAGGGTGGTTTTGTCCGTTTAGAATCTGACGAAGCGGAAGAACCAAGAATGTTTCGCAAGAAACGAGCCTATTACTAAAGGATCGCCATGGCAACGAGCATGATGGACAAGGGACTGTACCAAGCTCCGACGGGACTGAGCACCTTGGAGGATGAGGAGCCCCTGGAGATTGAGATTGTCGAGCCCGAGATGGTGACGCTGGCTGACGGCAGTGTAGAGATTACGTTGATACCAGACCAGCAGACCGCAGAAGGCGAGTTTAATGAGAACTTGGCCGAGGTGCTTGGTGAAGATGTGATGGCTAAGCTGGCTTCTGAGCTCATCGGGCTGGTGGATGCTGATATTAACGCGCGCAAAGACTGGGCCGATACGTACGTGAAGGGGCTTGAGGTCCTTGGGTTTAAGTACGAGGAAAGGACTGAGCCTTGGGATGATGCCTGCGGTGTGTATTCCACGCTGTTGGCTGAAGCCGCCATACGGTTCCAAGCAGAGACTATGGCGGAGACGTTCCCTGCGCAAGGGCCTGTGAAGACCAAGATTCTTGGGACGGTGACTAAAGAGAAAGAGCAGGCAGCCGAGCGCGTCAAAGCGGATATGAATTACCAGCTGACGGAGCGGATGGTTGAGTACCGCAGCGAGCACGAGCGGATGCTGTATAGCTTGGGGCTGGCAGGGTCAGCGTTTAAGAAAGTGTATTACGACCCGAGGCTGGGGCGGCAGGTGTCGATCTATATCCCCGCCGAAGATGTCATCGTGCCATACGGCACGTCTCATTTGCAGACTGCTGAACGTGTTACGCACATCATGCGTAAGACCAAGAATGAGCTTGAGCATCTGCAAGCAGCTGGGTTTTATAAAGATATCGATCTTGGTGAGCCGGTGCAGTTTCACACCGACATCGAGAAAAAGAAAGCCGAAGAGGGTGGGTACACCCTGACTAACGACGACCGCTACACCCTGATGGAAGTGCATGTCACGATGACCATTGACGGGGTGGACGATGAAGA
>RHAS01000193.1 GCA_010028615.1 Actinomycetota bacterium | reverse complement strand
GGGGCCGATGTGGTGTTGTTGATAGTTGCTGGTCTTGATCAAGCAAAACTAGAGGAGCTCTTCGACTTTGCAGGGGAACTAGGAATGTCCTGTCTAGTTGAAACTCATTCTCAAGATGAATTTCTGAGAGCAGTTGACATGGGTGCCAAATTCATTGGAATCAACGCGAGAGACCTAACTACATTTGAAACTGACAGAGAACTATTCGGCAAATTAGCCAAGTTAGCACCGAAAGAGACGACCCTGGTCGCCGAATCGGCAGTGCGGGATGTCTCTGATGTAATTGCGTATGCAGCAAGTGGTGCAGATGCTGTCTTAGTTGGGGAGGCCCTAGTCAAAGGTGATCACAATGCCCTTCTAAGTGAGTTCAGTCAAATTCCTAAGATTAGAATTTAGTATCATGACGGACAACCAGCTCAGCGCTCAGAACGGACCCTACTTCGGTGATTTCGGTGGACGATTTGTGCCTGAGTCTCTAATTGCCGCTCTTGATGAATTGGAAGAAACCTACGAGGCCGCAAAAGCTGATCCGAGCTTCAGGGCCGAACTTGATGCACTAAATAGAAGTTATGTCGGTCGACCATCCCAAATCACAGAAGTAAAGAAGTTTGCTGAATTGGCAGGTAACGTCAGGGTGTTCCTAAAAAGGGAAGACCTAAACCATACTGGATCGCACAAAATCAATAATGTTTTGGGGCAAGCTCTGTTAGCAAAGAGAATGGGTAAGCGCCGGATTATTGCTGAAACTGGTGCTGGTCAACATGGAGTTGCCAGCGCAACTGCGGCTGCACTTTTTGGTTTAGAGTGCGTTGTTTACATGGGCGAAGTCGACACAAAAAGGCAAGCTCTGAATGTTGCACGAATGAAACTCTTAGGTGCAGAGGTGATTCCTGTAGTCACTGGCTCTAGAACATTGAAAGACGCAATCAACGAGGCTTTGCGTGACTGGGTGACCAATGTTTCTAATACCCACTATCTACTTGGCACAGTAGCAGGCCCCCATCCGTTCCCAACCATGGTGAGGGACTTCCATTCAGTTATTGGAACCGAATCCAAAAGACAGATGTTAGAAGAGTTCGGGATAACGCCGGATGTGGTTGCCGCTTGTGTTGGCGGCGGATCCAACGCGATCGGAATTTTTCACGCATTCCTTGACGATCCAGTGAGGCTCTGGGGATTCGAAGCGGCAGGAGATGGCATTGAAACCGGAAGACATGCCGCAACACTTAGCGAGGGCAGAGTTGGCGTGCTGCACGGAGCCAAAAGCTACATCCTGCAGGATGAGGACGGCCAGACTATTGAGAGCCATTCCATTTCGGCTGGTCTAGATTATCCAGGGGTCGGACCTGAGCACGCTTGGCTAAAGGATATCGAACGAGCAGAATATTTCGGAATTACGGATGATGAAGCCATGCAAGCGCTGAAAGCTCTTGCCGAGACTGAAGGAATCATAGCGGCTATAGAAACAGCTCACGCTCTAGCCGGAGTCTTAAAGTTTGCCTCAACGCTTAAACCAGATTCCTCGATCTTGATTAATCTCAGTGGGCGAGGGGATAAAGACATGGAGACAGTCGGAAAATACTTCGGCTTTATCGGTGATAGCCATGAGTAGTGTTGAGCAACTGATTCGAAGGAACAAAGAAGCAGGGAAAGAAACCCTCATCGGATACTTCCCAGCAGGCTTTCCTAACAACGAAGCGAGCATCGAGGCTTGTGTTGCGATGTGCGAAGCTGGAGTTGATGTGCTGGAGTTGGGCATTCCCTACAGTGATCCGGTCATGGATGGCCTAGTAATCCAACAAGCTACAGAAGTAGCGCTCGCAAATGGATTCAAGACTAAAGATGCTTTCGAGATAGTCAAATCAATTCGAAGCAAGGTTGATACGCCGATACTGCTTATGAGCTACTGGAATCCTGTGTTGCAGTTTGGTGTTGAGTCTTTCGCGCAGCAATTGAAGGAATCTGGCGCTCAAGGACTTATTACACCTGACCTAATACCAGATGAAGCAAAGGAATGGTTACAAGTTTCCGACGACCTAGGTTTAGATCGTGTTTTCATGGCTACCCCCTCATCATCAAGCCAAAGGCTAGACCAAGCTGCAAGGCTGAGTCGAGGCTTTGTCTACGGCGTTTCGACAATGGGTATAACTGGAGCTAGGGAAGATCTTGATGCTAAAGCTCGCTCAGTGGT
>RHAS01000192.1 GCA_010028615.1 Actinomycetota bacterium | reverse complement strand
AAGTCTTTAGTTTTCAACAAGCTTTTCACTTAAAAACTGTGCGGTGGTGTTGTCTTTGAGTTTGATGAACTCTTTGGGGTGGCCAGCAAACAATAAATAACCTCCATTTTCACCGCCGTCAGGACCAAGGTCAATGATGTGATCGGCACATTTGATGACTTCCATGTTGTGCTCGATGACCACTAATGAATGGCCTTTGTCCAGAAGCGCATTGAAAGCGATGAGGAGTTTTTCGATGTCGTAAAAGTGGAGCCCAGTGGTGGGTTCGTCAAATATAAACAGGGTAGGTGTCTGCTGATTGCCTTTACCTAAAAAGGATGCAAGTTTGATGCGCTGGGCTTCGCCGCCAGACATCGTACTGGATGATTGCCCCACGGTTAAGTAGCCGAGGCCGACATCGACAAGTGGCTGGATTTTCTCTGCTACGCGCTGGGCCAATTTATCTGGGTCTGCAGCAAAGAAATCCAAGGCTTCTTGCAGCGTGAGTTCCAGTAGGTCGGCGATAGATTTGTCTCGGTAGGTGATCTCGAGCGTTTCTGATTTATAACGTTTGGCTTTACAGTGCTTACAAGGGAGTTGTACATCGGCCATGAATTGCATTGAAACCGTAATGTTGCCCTCTCCTTCGCAGATTTCACAGCGTCCGCCAGCGACGTTAAAGGAGAAATAGCCTGGTTTGTAGCCGCGCAATTTGGCTAAAGGTTGACGCGCGTAGATTTCCCTGATGTCATCAAAAGCCTTGACGTAGGTGATGGGGTTGCTCCGCGACGATTTACCAATGGGGTTTTGATCGATGAATTCGACGTGCCCTATTTTTTTGATATCGCCGCTCAGACCGTTGCACTTGCCAATGAGGTCACTGCTGAGCCCGAGTTCTTTGCGCACCAAGGGGTACAACAAACGCTTGATAAGCGTCGATTTACCTGATCCGGATACGCCAGTGACGCAGACGAGTTGTCCGAGTGGAATTTGTACGTCCAAATTTTTGAGGTTGTTTTGGCGGGCATAGTGAACCTGAAGTTGCCCAAGTGCTGTTCGGGTTCTTTGGGGAACTGGAATTTGTTTTCGGCCAGTAAGGTATTGTGCGGTCAAGGAGTCACTTTTGCGCAATGCTTGAAAATCTCCTTGAAAGACCAAGTTACCACCCTGGCTACCGGCCAGTGGCCCAATATCTAGAATCTCGTCTGCGGCGCGCATGATTTCTTCTTCGTGTTCCACCACTAGTACCGTGTTGCCTTGGTTTTTGAGGGCAGTCAGTACCTCTAAAAGCTTTTTGGTGTCTCTTGGGTGCAAGCCAATCGAAGGCTCGTCTAGGATATACAAGGAGCCTACCAAGCTGGACCCGATTGAGGTCGCGAGTTGAATTCGCTGGGCTTCACCACCTGAGAGTGTATTGGAGTTGCGATTGAGGGTAAGGTACCCGAGTCCGACTTTTTGTAAGTAAGTAAGGCGCTGTATAATTTCTGGTAAGATATGTTTGCAAACGGATTGTTCGTAGGGCTTGAGTTCTAGTTGTGTAAAAAAGTCCAGGGCCTTATCTATGCTCATCAGTACAACATCTTGAATGCTTTGCCCAGCAATTTGAACATAGCTGGCGTCTTTTCGCAAGCGCGTTCCGTTGCAGTCCGGGCAAATTGTCTTGCCTCTGTAGCGCGACAAAAGAACTCTATATTGAATTTTATATGTCTGACTTTCAATTTGTTTAAAGAATTCATTTAAACCAACAAAGTAATGATTACCTGTCCATAAAAGCGCATATTGTTCCGGACTTAAATCTTGGATCGGGCGGTGAATGGGAAAGTCAAATTTATTGGCTTGAAACAATAAGGTTTGTTGGTATTCTTGCATGTTTTCGCCTTTCCATGGAGCTACTGCACCTTCGTAAATGCTTTTACTGCGATCGGGGAAGACCAGCTCTTCGTCGATGCCAAGCGTCATGCCGTAGCCTTCGCATTTTTTGCAAGCGCCATAGGGGTTGTTGAAAGCAAAGAAAGCAGGGCTTGGTGTTTCAAAGCGCAGGCCATCGGCTTCGAAGCGCGCGCTGAAGTTGACGAATTCATGGGTGTTGGCGTTGTACAAACTACACTCGCCTTTACCTTCCACAAAGGCGCGCTCAATTCCCTCTGCTAGCCGGCTTTGCTGCGGTAGTTCTCTGGGTTCATTTTTAAGGCGATCTACCACAACCCAAGGC
>RHAS01000191.1 GCA_010028615.1 Actinomycetota bacterium | reverse complement strand
CATAGCGATCCTCAAGCTCTTGGAAAACCAGGTCTAGTTGTGCTCTGGTTCCCTTCTCTCCGCTAGCGGCAGAGAGCTTGTGATAGGCCTCTAGTCGAAGCCTTTCCGAGTCAACATACTCAAGCGGGATGTGGGCATCAATGGGGATTTCAAGTTTTAGTTCGGCTGGGGAGTCAATCTTGATTCCCTTGAACTCATCTACTGCCTCGCCAATCATGCGCAAATAAAGATCAAAACCAACACCAGCGATATGTCCAGATTGCTCTCCGCCAAGTAGGTTACCTGCTCCTCTGATTTCTAGGTCTTTCAAGGCAACCTGCATACCGCTACCTAGTTCATTATTAGCCGCAATCGTGCTCAATCTATCTAGCGCAAATGGCGATAGTGGTTTTTCAACACCGTAGAAAAAGTATGCGTAAGCTCTCTCGGTTGATCTACCAACGCGACCTCGAATCTGATGAAGTTGAGCCAGACCAAAATTCTCGGCGCGATCAACTATCAAGGTGTTGGCATTTGGAATATCAATTCCTGCCTCGATGATTGTGGTTGAAACCAATACATCGTAACGTCGCTCCCAAAAATCAATTACCACTTGTTCCAGTTGGTGTTCGTTCATCTGACCGTGAGCCACGGCAATCCTGGCATCAGGGACTAACTCGGCTAAACGGCTTGCAACAAAATCAATACTCTCTACCCGATTATGGACAAAGAAAACCTGACCCTCGCGAATTAATTCGCGGTGAATGGCAGCAGCAACCTGTGCCTCGTTATAGGGACCTACGTAGGTCAATATAGGGTGCCGCTCTTCTGGCGGGGTTGCTAACGTCGACATTTCTCGAATACCGGTTATCGCCATTTCCAGCGTTCTTGGTATGGGAGTCGCAGACATGGCTAAAACATCAACATTGGTTTTTAGCTCTTTTAGTTTCTCTTTATGCTCAACCCCAAAGCGCTGTTCCTCGTCGATGATCACCAGACCTAGGTCTTTGAACTTTATGGTCTTACCAAGTAATTTGTGGGTGCCGATAACTATGTCGACCAGTCCACTAGCTAAACCTTCAATTGTTTCCTTGTTTTCTTTAGCCGATTGGAATCTCGATAACGCTCTGACATTTACTGGGAAACCGGCATAGCGCTCGAGAAAAGTCTCCACGTGTTGTCTTACCAAGAGTGTGGTTGGCACCAAAATCGCTACCTGCTTGCCATCTTGCACTGCCTTGAAGGCTGCTCTAACAGCAATTTCCGTCTTACCGTAACCGACATCACCGGCTACCAGCCGATCCATCGGAACTGGTTTTTCCATATCCCGCTTAATCTCTTTGCCAATCCCCATCAGGCAAGAAGGCATGGCCCTTGGCGTTCATCCGCTGCGAATAAAGTTTCACTAAGTCAATGGCTACCTTGCGCACTGCCTTACGGGCATTACCTTTAGCCCTGGCCCAGTCGGTGCCGCCCATTTTATTTAGCACTGGAGCTTCGGCACCGACATACCGAGTTAGATAGTCCAGTTGGTCGGTTGGCACATACAGCACATCACCTTTGAGCCCGCGCTTGGCAGGTGCATACTCGATAACCAGGTATTCCTTGGTGTATTTGCTTATTCCTAAGCCAAGGGTTCGCTGGGTCATCTCAACAAAGCGACCGATACCGTGAATTTCGTGGACCACGTAATCGCCAGCTTTTAGGGTCAGCGGATCAACTGCCTGACCACGCTTTTGCGCCATCCTAGGTTTATTGGTTTGACCAAAGCTGGCACCGCGACCAAAGAACTCGCTGTCGGTTATTAGCGTGATCTTCACATCGTTAGCGACAAAGCCTTTGCGCAGTGGTGCCTGAATCACATAAACAATTGCTTCAAACTTTTTAGGGATATTGTTTGATAATTTGGCTGGCAGTTTTGCTTCACTTAGGATTTCAACTATTCGCTCTGCGGTTCCGTGACCCATTGCCGATAGGAAAACGCTGTGACCAAGTTGTAGTTGATCTTGGATGTAGTCAATCGGTTCAGTTTGCAAAGTCTTAAAACTTGGAACTTCAAATAAAGGAAGATTGATCTGTTTATCGTCACTGAGGAATGCACTAATCGATATCAGATCTCTTGCCGCTATTCCTGCAACAAACTCAGTCATGGTCTTAAAGCCGCCGGAACTTAAATCAATCGGTGCCTTAGCTCCTTCAATAGCGGCATCCCAGGCAGCATGAAGAAATTCAAGATTGGTA
>RHAS01000020.1 GCA_010028615.1 Actinomycetota bacterium | reverse complement strand
CAGGATGGAGGCGCCGACGTGTTTGTTCACTTCTCAGCCATCCAGGGCGATGGATACAAGGAACTCAAGGAAAACCAGAGAGTTGAGTTCGAGGTTAAAAACGGAGACAAAGGCCCTCAGGCCGATGCCGTCCGCGTAATCTAAGGACCACCCAAGCTAATAGACCACCCTTTTAGGGTGGTCTATCACTTTAAGGGCAGACTTGCACTCTGCCCCAGAGAGTGCCAGAATTGATTAGCACTCTTCATCCTTGAGTGCTAACTATCCGTTTTACTACTCGTCCAGGAGGGCGTAAGCAAACATGGCAAAAATTATTAGCTTTAACGAAGAGGCACGTCGTGGTCTTGAGCGCGGCTTGAACATCCTTGCCGACACTGTAAAGGTCACCCTTGGCCCTAGAGGTCGCAACGTGGTTCTGGAGAAAAAGTATGGTGCTCCAACTATTACCAACGATGGTGTTTCAATCGCTAAGGAAATCGAACTAGAAGATCCTTACGAGCGCATCGGTGCAGAACTGGTTAAAGAAGTTGCTAAGAAAACTGACGATGTTGCCGGAGATGGAACTACCACCGCAACAGTACTAGCCCAGGCACTTGTCCGTGAAGGTCTACGTAACGTAGCAGCTGGTGCAGATCCAATTAGCCTAAAGCGCGGAATCGAAAAAGCAGTCGAGGCAGTAATTGCTGAATTGTTCAAGCAGGCAAAGCCTGTTTCGTCAAAGGAGCAGATTGCTGCTACCGCATCCATCTCAGCAGGGGACACCGTAATCGGTGAGATCATTGCCGATGCTATCGACAAGGTCGGTAACGAGGGCGTTGTCACAGTTGAAGAAGGTAACACCTTTGGAATCAACCTTGAACTAACCGATGGTATGCGTTTTGACAAGGGATTTATCTCTGGATTGTTCGTAACCGATCCAGATCGACAGGAAGCTGTCTTGGAAGACGCATTGGTCTTGATTGCAAACAGCAAGGTATCTCAGGTTGCTGAAATTGTTCCAATCGTTGAGAAAGTTATGCAGTCAGGAAAGCCCCTTTTGATCATCGCTGAAGATGTTGAAGGTCAGGCTCTGGCTACCCTAGTGCTAAACAAAATGCGTGGAGTGTTCCGTTCAGTTGCCGTGAAGGCACCTGGCTTTGGTGACCGTCGTAAGGCCATGCTGCAGGACATTGCTATTTTGACCGGTGGAACTGTAATCACCGAAGAGCTAGGTCTGAAGTTGGAGAACGCAACCCTAGACATGCTAGGTAGCGCCCGCAAGGTAGTTATTACCAAGGACGAGACCACCATTGTTGACGGTGCTGGTGAAAAGGATCAAATTGCTGGTCGTGTCGAGCAGATTCGCCGCGAGATCAGCAACACCGACAGTGACTACGACCGTGAGAAGCTGCAGGAGCGTTTGGCAAAGCTTGCCGGCGGTGTTGCAGTCATCCGCGCAGGCGCTGCAACCGAAGTTGAGTTGAAAGAGCGCAAGCACCGTATCGAAGATGCCGTTCGTAACGCCAAAGCAGCTGTTGAAGAGGGTATCGTCGCCGGTGGTGGCGTGGCTCTGATCCAAGCTGGCAAAGCCGCATTTGACAGCCTGAAGCTATCTGGCGACGAGGCAACCGGTGCCAACATCGTCAAGGTGGCTATTTCAGCACCACTGAAGCAGATCGCACTAAACGCTGGTCTTGAGCCTGGGGTTGTTGCCGAGAAGGTTGCTAACCTGCCGGCTGGACACGGTCTAAACGCTGCCAACGGTGAGTATGTCGACATGTTGGCAAGCGGAATCAACGACCCAGTTAAGGTAACTCGCTCTGCTTTGCAGAACGCTGCCTCAATTGCAGGTCTATTCCTAACCACTGAAGCTGTAGTTGCAGACAAGCCTGAGCCTGCTGCGCCGCAGATGCCAGCTGGTCCTGGAATGGATTTCTAAAAACTTAGCCGAGTATCGCTCCGGCTAAAAGGGGTGAAACCAGAAATGGTTTCACCCCTTTACGCATTCATCGAGAAACTAGACGAATAGCCTCTGGTTAGCTGCTTCAATTTCGCTGTATTGATGAGCGGCGATGCGAAGTGCTGTGCCGAGCTCGCCGAGCTGGTTGTCGACAGTTGTTGCTGTGATTTTCCAACGACCAACTAGCTCCTGAAAGCTACTTGCCGCCGATCCGCGCCAAACATCTTGCAGTCGCAGAAGCTGAGCGTGAAGTGCATCGACTTCAGTTTGCACTTTTGCAATCGTTGCCTGGATGGTGCTATTTGCAGCGAGCACTTGCTCGCTGTCTACTTGTATCTGTGCCATTTGTTTACCTCCTTAGGTAAACAATCCAAACTCAGAGGGCAGGCAAATAGGTAAAAGGATTGATATCTGTTGATAATTTGCGTGCCAGCTAGCTTGTTAGCGAGGCAAGGTGATTCTAAAAGTTGCTCCGCCGCCTTTGGTTTCATCAGCGACAATCTTGCCGCCGTGCGCTTCTACAATTTCCTTAGCAATTGCCAAACCTAGACCTGAACCGCCGGCATCTCTATTTCTAGAGTTGTCGCTGCGATAGAAGCGTTCAAAAACTTTGCGACGAAGCTGCTTTGGTATTCCCTGTCCATGATCGATAACTTCAATTACTAGTTCTTCGTTTTTGATTCCAGCAGTAATCTCAATCGGTTTTTCACCGGCAAAGATTCGGGCATTGCTTACCAGGTTAGTTACCACCTGAGTGATACCAGCCTCATCGACGTTCCACTCTATTTTCTCAGCCTTAGTTTTCCCGGAAAGATTCTTAAAACTAATCGAAACATCTGGGTAGCCCGCTCTGATGTTTTCAACAACTGAGTTGATCAACTTATTCAAATCGGTCTTGGCTTTTACCAGCGCTACTTGGTTATCTAACCTAGCCAGTGCTAGCAGTGATTCGACGAGAGATGACATGCGCATAGCTTCGGCTTCTATTTTGGCCATGGCATTGTTTACCTCAGCTTTAGTCTTGAAGGCACCTTTACGGTAAAGCTCGGCATAGCCGCGCAAGGTTACTAAAGGAGTTCTTAGCTCGTGACTGGCATCCGCCACAAACTCTTTCATTCTGTTCACAGTTCGATTTCGTTCAGCCAAGGAGGTTTCTACTGAGTCCAACATCTCATTTAGGGACCTGTTGATGATCGCAATTTCGGTATTGCCTTCAATGGGTGGCAATCTGGAATCAAGTTTTCCCTCACGAACCGCGTCAGCCGCGGTGGTTACCTCGCGAAGAGGCTTTAGGGCAGCATTTACGCTAAGCCAGAGCGCAGCGGCAATAATGACTAGCAAAATGGTGCTGAACCCAAAGCCAATAGCCCGATACTGGTTCAAAATGGTTTGCTCGTAGGTTGTTGGAATAGCAACAACAACGGAGCCAGAGAGGTTCTTGAGTGGAAGCGCAACCAAGCGCCATTCCTGAGGCCTATCATTTGAACCTTTAGCTATATCCGCGGTGAAAGGCTTACCTTTCAAGGCAATGACGTTGAGAAGTTTGAATTCACTTAAGTTTGGCACTGGTCGATCACCAATAGCTGAGGAGACTAGACCAAGAAAAACTTCACCATCTGGATCTAGGAAAGCGATGTAGTAATCACTCGGTAGTGCTGGCAGTGCGATATCTCCCGCAATAAATCGCTCCCTGATCGTAATCGGATCGGTTTCAGCAAGCACCTCGGCAGCTTCTATCAGAGTTTTTTCTGTTCCGCGTTGGATGTCATTGCGAAAGAAGGCAACAGTTCCGAGCACAAAAACAGCCAACACAGCGGCCAGGGCAATGACCGAAGTAGCTGTAACTCTAGTTTTTAGTGATAGTCGAGACCAAAACATCCCAGCTGGTGGATTAGCTGCTCTTTTTGTTTTGGTCTTAGCCATTAGTCGTTCTTATAAGTTCTGAACATGTAGCCGACGCCACGCTTAGTTTGGATAAGTTGGTTTTTGCTCAGCGGATCAATCTTCTTGCGTAGATAAGATACATAGCTTTCGACAATTCCCTGCTCACCGTTGAAGTCGTATTCCCAAACATGATCCAAGATCTGATCTTTACTCATTACCCTGTTCGCGTTGGTCATCAGGAATCGAAGGAGCTTGTATTCGGTAGGGGATAGTTCTATCTCTTTTCCGTTTACAAATACTTCATGGGCATCCTGGTTGATGCGAATCTCGCCAACTTCAAGAATGCTATCTTCGGCTTCCTGTTTCTTGGTTCTTCGCAAAATTGCATTGATTCTGGCAATCACTTCGTCAATGGAAAATGGCTTGGTCATGTAGTCATCGCCACCGACGGTAAGACCTGTGACCTTATCGCTGCGGTCATCACGGGCGGATAGGAAAAGCACCGGGACATCAATCTGCATTGATCTTAATTTCGTGGTTACTGAGAAACCAGACTGGTCTGGAAGCATGACATCGAGAACCAAAATATCTGGCTTGGCTTTCTCGGCTACGCTAACGGCTTCGGCTCCGGTGCCGACTGAGTAAACGCTGAAGCCAGCAAATTTCAAACCAGCTTCGAGTAGATCTCTGATGTTCTTCTCGTCATCGACGATGAGTACGCGTGGTGTTTTCATGGCTCAAATCTTTCAGTGCTGCCTAACTAAAGACTGAGTTTAGCCTGAGTGTTACCTGTGAGTTAAATATCCTCAACATCGAGGATTTCATAGGCATAACCCTGTTCGGCCAGAAAACGCTGCCGATTCTGGGCAAAATCCTGATCCACGGTGTCTCGGGTAATCAAAGTAAAGAAACTGGCAGAACGGCCATCTTGCTTAGGTCTAAGTAGCCGCCCAAGCCGCTGAGCCTCCTCTTGGCGAGAACCGAAAGAACCGGATATCTGGATGGCAAGCGAAGCTTCTGGTAAATCGACCGAGAAATTAGCCACTTTGGAAACCACTAGAACCGAAATTCTGCCCTCACGGAAATCGGCGAATAGCTTTTCTCTGGAATCAACTGGGGTGTCTCCGGTAATTAGATCAGCCCCGAGATTTTCTGCAACCTCATGCAGTTGATCTAGGTATTGACCAATTACCAATGTTGGCTCGGTCGGGTGTTTAGCCAGGATTTTTCTAATCACCGGAATTTTCATCGCTGAGGTTGCCGCCAATCGGTATTTATCCTCGGTATCGGCAATCGCATATTCCATTAGCTGTTCTTCAGGAAGATCAATTCTGACCTCAAAACATTTAGCTGGAGCAATATATCCTTGCTCTTCTATTTCTTTCCAGGGAGCATCAAATCTCTTTGGTCCGATAAGAGAAAAGACATCGCCCTCCTTGCCATCTTCTCTTACCAAAGTGGCGGTAAGACCCAACCTTCTTCTAGCCTGCAGATCTGCAGTCATCTTAAATATCGGAGCTGGTAAAAGATGAACCTCATCGTAGATAATCAAACCCCAGTCACTGTTATTTAGTAGTGCCAGATGGGAATACTCGCCCTGTTTTTTTGTGGTGAGGATTTGGTAGGTAGCAATTGTTATCGGAGCGACCTGTTTCACTGAACCGCTGTATTCACCGATCTCTTCCTCAGTAAGGGAGGTTCTTTTTAGTAACTCTGCTTTCCACTGTCTTGCTGAAACAGTGTTGGTAACCAAAATCAAGGTATTAGTTTTAGCAACCGCCATGGTTGCCGCTCCGACTAAAGTCTTTCCAGCACCGCAGGGAAGTACGACAACACCGGAGCCACCTTCCCAGAATCGGCTTACCGCCTGCTCCTGATAATTTCTTAGCGACCAGCCGGAATTATCCAGTGCGATTTCATGAGCTTTACCAGGAGCAAAACCAGCTAGATCTTCAGCTGGCCAACCGAGTTTGAGTAGTTCCTGCTTTATCTGACCGCGAGCCCACTCAGCAATCAGCCAAGAGTTTTCATCGCTGCGATCGATTAGTAGTTCTCGAACTTTACGATTCTGGATTACCTGAAGTAGCACTGATGGTTCGGCCGAGTAGAGCTCTAACTTACCTTCGCTATTTTTACGAATGACAAGTTTTCCGTAGCGAGCCATGGTTTGCTCGATATCCACCCTGATGCTTGTGGGTACCGGGAATTTGGCATAACGATCGAGGACCCCTAAGACAAAGTCGCTACCGTGGCCTGCGGCTCTTGCGTTCCAGAGTCCTAATTTGGTAATTCGGTAGGTATGAATATGTTCTGGTGCACGTTCTAATTCGGCGAATACTGCTAATTCATGCCTGGCATCTGCTGCTTGCCAGTGATCTGTTTCCAGCAGAGCAGTTTTATCGCTCTGCACGATTAGCGGGCCTTTAGACATCCTTTTAGCCTATGGCAACGCTGGTGATACTAGCCAGCGGGAGCACTCTTTCGCAATCGGCTTGTTTATCTTTAGCCCGTAATCTTCCGTTGGCTAATCCAGTTGGTTCAACTACGAAGTCTTTGGTGATCTTTTTATCGGTTACGGTTACCCGGACTGTTCCCTTGTTCTTTATAGCTAATTCAAGAGTTCGAATAATGTCATCGCCAAGTGGATTTTCACCCATGCGCTTATCGTGTTCCCGCCAACGCCTAATGTCATCTGCTACGCAGTGCCCGGCTGGCTTCTGCATGAATCCTTGCTCGGCCAACCAACTGGTAATAATCTGGCCATCTTTGTTTAGTGCAACAGCAGGGTATTTATTTTCTCGCATCTGGTAGTAGACCAACTCCTGATCGAAATTGGTTATCAAAGTATTATCTGAATCAACCTTGAAGCTAAGCGCTTTTAATTCGCTGTCATTCAAAATTGCAGTGAGCAATACCTTATCTTTTGATTCCAGGACTGTTCCCTGAGCTACTTGACGCAAACTAAGGCGGCCAAATCGCTTAGCAGTTTCACGAATTAGATAGTCAACCGGTTGTGGCAAATCTTTACCGGTTAGTTCCAGAAGAAAAGTTCTAATGTCAGTTTCCGAAAGTCCCGTTTCCATTCCGTAGCTCAGGCTAAGAGCGCTCATTCGGTAACTAGAGGCAACTCCGATTTTTTCAATATCAACAAAACGCCTCAAGGTCAGTTCCGTCTTGGTATCTAGGGGGCCTGTGGAAATAAGTGTCAGGTCGGCTTGCAAAATGAGTTTGTTTTGAACCGAAGGTAATGCTTTAGCTATTAGTTTTTGAGCTGTAGCGAATTCGCCTTGCATCAAAGGTTTATACCAGCTGGCCACCTGGTTATTTGCAGTTAGACCGATCAGCTCGGCGAGAGAAACTAAATTGGCCATGTGTGAGGCGATGCCTTGATTAGCTAGCGGGAAATTCTTAACAATTGCCTGAGTTAGATTGGTCTCACCGGCGAGCTCTCTTGCTGATTCTGGGCCTAAAAGTTTTAGCCAATTGCTAGCTAGGCTCAACCAGCGCTTCGCCGGTTCACTTTCCAACCACACCGAGTACTCTTTACCCACTCGCCAGCGTTTTTGATGAAGGACCACTAGGCCAGCAATCTGGGCAAGGCTGTAGAGCGATCTGGCGTAGTCGACTTCTCGGCCAAGAAAATTAGCCAGCCGACGCAACTCAACAACCCCAACTTCACCACGGCCAACTTCAGGGACGTAGCGGTGTTCTAATTCGATGACTAGCTCGGTGAGCGCTTGAACAGTTTCAAAAGCACCAACCCCGGCTAGCGGATCAATATCTGCCGTTTTGACCTCGAAATAATTGTCTAGATCAGAATTTTGACTTTCTAGTTGCCCTAATAGTTTCTTAGTGACTAACAGTCGGAAAGTTTCAGTTGCACTGGGATAGGGTTTGTATCCTTTAGCCGTTTTCTGCACTAGATAGAGCTTGGTGAGCACTTCCAATTGGGACTTGTCAGCTGCCTTTGTCTTGCCCTCAAGCAGGTTATTCAGAGCAATTATTTGCGCAGCGGTTAGACCGGCTACCGCTCCTTTTAGGTTCTGTGGTTTTACCAGTGCTGCAGCAAAGTCAAAAAAGTCTTTGAAATTAGCTGAGGGCATTAGCCTGATGCCGATGATGCGCTCTAGCTCCGCATCACTGGATTTGGCTAGCTCTTTGGCTATCTCCAGAACTTCTGACATCTATCTAGTTACTTTTCCTTTTCCGCCTGTTGCTGAGAATCAATACACCGACCAGGCAGAGAAATCCGAAAGGTAACCCTAGCATCGGCACCAGACCTAGCCCCTCGGGCATGAATTTATACTCGGTGAAAGCCGAGAGCAGGATGATCAGAACCGCTAGAACACTTACGATTACAGAGCCAATGAAGCCGAAGGCCAAAATACTCTCTAGGCGGCTGGAATCACGATTGTTATTGGTCATCCTTTTAGAATACTTGCTCCAGCCAAGTAAAATGAAGGGTGCGGCAATGAAAGAGGTAATTATGCCAACAGGACACGTAAAGTTCTTTGACCCAGTCAAAGGCTTCGGCTTCGTCCAATCCGATGAGGGGACAGAAGCCTTTCTCCATGTGACGAACCTGCCCGATGGCATGACCGATATTAAGCCAGGCAGCAGAATTGAATACAGCGTGGTGGATTCTAAGCGTGGCGCTCAGGTGCTAACGCTTAGAGTTTTGGAAGTTCCAGAGAGCTTAGAGAAAAAGCAACGCGCCGCAACCAGAATGAAAAATGAAGATCTGGTGATTTTGGTAGAGGGACTAATTGCTGCTTTGGATAACATTCGCCCGGGCATCGAGCACGGTCGGCTACCAGAGGGGGCAAGCGCGGACAAACTAGCCCGACTGCTTCGCACTTTAGCTGACCAATTGAAAAGCTAATGGCTAAACCTAAGCGGACTCCCAAATTTGTTAAGTTAGTAAAGCCCAGCAAAACCGTTCGGGCTAAATTTGACGTAAAAGCATTTGCCGAAGTTGCTGCTAAAAGTGCTGCTGGTGGCGAGCTTGGCGCATTTGTTGAATCAGTAACCGAAGATGGGGTAACCACCTTTATCTGGGAAGCCAATCTGAAGGCTTATCAAGGATGGCGCTGGAACGTTTTGGTTTATCAGATTGACCCAGCAACAGAACCAACTCTTTCCGAAGTAGTTTTGCAGCCGGGACCTGAAGCACTGCTTGCGCCAGACTGGGTTCCCTGGGCTGACCGACTTGCCGACTATCAGGCACTGCAGGCGGAGTTAGAAAAACAATCTGAACTAGAAGAGCTAGAAAGCTCTGACGAAAAGCCAGAAGACCTAGCGATCCTTGACTTTGAAGAGAGCGAAAATACCAAGGACGATAGCAACTAAACAGGTATAGGGGTACCAGATCTTGTTTGGGCTTGTGATTTGTTCATAGAAAATCACAATAAGTAGCAGTGCCAGAGCAAAGCCGATAATCCCGATTACTACTGCCTTTTTGGCAGTTCCTCTTATCGGTTCTGGATCAGGCTTTCGATCTGAGTCCTTAACTATCCAACGCATTAGAGCCGCTCCACAACATACTCGATAGCCTTAGTTAGTTTCTCTATATCCGCTAGGTCACTGTTTACAAAAGTTGCAATCCGTAGTTGGTTGCGTCCAAGCTTTCGATATGGATCGGTGTCCACTATCCCGTTCTGACGAAGCACCTTGGCTATTTCGGCAGCATCTATGTTGTTATCAAAATCCATGGTTACTACAACCTGAGAACGGTGGGCTTCATCGGCCACGAAGCACTCTACGTAACTCGTTCTTGAAATCCAGTCATAGACAACGGCAGAAGCTTTTTTAGTTTGCTGATCTGCCCAGCGCAGACCACCTGAACTATTTAGATATTTCACCTGCTCGTTCAATAAAAACAGCGTAGCCAGAGCCGGGGTGTTCAGTGTTTGATTCAGTCTTGAATTATCAAGAGCAATTTTCAGTGATAAAAACTCTGGAATATATCGATCACTTTTAGCTATCTTCTCAACTCGTTCAATTGCTAACGGAGAGAGTAGGGCTAGCCACAAACCGCCGTCACTGGCAAAATTCTTTTGCGGAGCAAAGTAGTAAACGTCCGTTTGACTTGCATCGAAGTATATTCCGCCAGCGGCACTGGTAGCGTCGGTTAGAAATATCGCATCGCTGTCAGCTGCAACTCGCTTTACTGGAGTGACTACTCCAGTCGAGGTTTCATTCTGCGGATAAACATAAGTTTTGACGCCAGGCTTACCAATAAGCTCTCTTCTTGAGCCGGCTTCGCCTTGGATTACTTCTGGTTTTTCTAGAAACGGAGCGGCCAGTG
>RHAS01000190.1 GCA_010028615.1 Actinomycetota bacterium | reverse complement strand
AAGCAACCAAGATGACTTTTCTGTCGCTGTCTCTAATTGCCTCACCCAATGCTCTACCGGCACGAAGGAAATCTTCGTATGTTCCGGTTTGGCAGACCGACATAGAGATCCAACGCTTTTCATCTAAGCCACGACCTAGGTAGTGCCACAGGTTTACCGTTGCATAGAAAATTGGTAGATGTGGATCGGCAATCGGAGTAATCCAGGTACCGTTCTTTTCATCGTAATTACGCAGTGAGTTAGCCAACTCAGGGTCTCCCTTGATTGCATAAGGAATCTGCGACATTCCTCTAGGAAGCTCTTCGGAGGTAAATAGCCCTGATCTTTCCGCAGCTGAAGTAATTACGAATTCAACTGTGGTGGCCCAGTGGCTATCTAGAACAACGACAGTGTCGTAATCCAGTGTCTCAAAAACGTCTTTACGAAGTTTCTTTAGTCCCGGTACCAGGGTTAGTTCCTTACCTTCATTTAGGTCATACCTAACTGCCTCAGGCAACATGATTGTCGGTACGTGAGCTAAAAGTGCAGCCCCTACTACTTCACCCATTGTTTATTCCTTCCATCCGTTTGGAGAAAATACCGTGTTTTTCACATCGGCATAAAAATCAAATGACCAGTTTCCACCCTCACGGCCGATACCGGACTTCTTCGAGCCGCCAAAAGGTGCCCTTAGATCTCTAACAAAGAAGCAGTTCACCCAGATGGTTCCAGCCACTAGCTCCTTGGCGACTTTCTCAGCCCTATCCTTATTGCCTGATACCAGTACTGCAGCAAGTCCAAACTCAGTGCTGTTAGCCATCTGGATAGCCTCTTCATCTGTTTTGAAAGTCTGCATGCACAAAACTGGACCGAATACCTCTGAGGTGACTATCTCTGATTCTGGATCTGGGTTCATTACCAATGTTGGGCGGAAGTAGAGGCCGCCCAAATCACTGTTTGGTTCACCACCCATGACGATGTTGGCACCTGACTGTTTAGCTCTATCAACAAAACCCTTGACTCTTTCAAAGTGAACTTTGTGGATTTGTGGACCAATCTGAGTTGCTTCATCTCTCGGGTCACCCTGAATAATGCTCGAAGCTTTTTCTTTGAACTTTTCTGCAAAAACATCAGCGATAGATTCATGAACCAGAATTCTGGTTCCAGATAAACAAACCTGACCGGCATTGTCATACTGCTCAACAGCTAGATCAACAGCTAGATCAACATCGGCATCTTCTAGAACAACGCAAGGGGATTTACCACCGAGTTCAAAAGAAACTGGTGTTAGGTTATCAGCTGCTGCTTTAGCAATAATCTTGGCTGTTGGCACAGACCCAGTAAACGAGATTCTAGAAATACCAGGGTGTGCTACAAGTGCAGCTCCTGCTTCTTTACCAAAACCTTGAACCACATTGAAAACTCCATCAGGAATTCCCGCTTGCTTAGTTAGATCTGCAAAGAACGAAGCACTAAGTGGTGTCCATTCGGCAGGTTTCAGGATGACAGTGTCACCAGCTGCTAATGCAGGACCGATTTTCCAAGTCGCAAGCATCAATGGAGCATTCCAGGGAGTAATCAGTGCCGCAACACCGGAAGGATCCCAAGAAATCTTATTGGTGTGTCCACGGGTTTCAAACTCTGGGTGCTGTAATTCATTGATTGCCCACTCGGCAAAGAATCTAATGTTTAGTGCAACTCTCGGCATCACGCCTCTGCGGTGTGAGCGAAGTAGTGAGCCATTGTCCATGGTCTCTAATTGAGCTAATGATTCAATGTTTTCTTCAACCAGTTCGGCAAGTCTAAGTAATTTCTCGCCTCTGCCCTTAGGACCCAAAGACGCCCAAGCAGGAAAAGCAGCTTTAGCTGCAGCAACCGCAAGATTTACTTCTTGGTCTGTGCCCCTAGAAATCTCACCTAGAAATGATCCATCAATAGGAGAGGTGTTGGTAAAGGTCTCAGCGGAAGCGACCCTTTGACCACCAATAAAGTGGCGGGTATCTATCTCAAGCCCTACTACCGATACAGTATTCAACGCCTTCGTTCCTTTAGCTATAGCCCTATTCATTAGGATACTAATGATTTAGACTAGGGCATACTTAAGACATAGAAACCCTCTGGTTTCATAACGATTCGGCAAGGAGCAGCAATGGCCAACCGCCCGAGAATAGCCATAGTTGGCAGGTTTACCGAGCACGCCTCGGCGATTAGAAGCCTAGGTGTGGTCAGCTCAAGAAGACTTTTG
>RHAS01000189.1 GCA_010028615.1 Actinomycetota bacterium | reverse complement strand
GGCGAGTTCAGAGTCGCCTTAGATAAGGCAAGGCGCAGAATGTTCATTATTGTGCCGGTGCTTATTGGGTTATTTGTTGGTTCAAGCGAGTCTGCGAGTTGGCAAAAAATTCTAATGTTCTTAAACCGCAGCACCACTGGGGTTACCGATCCGCAGTTCAAGCTGGATGTTTCTTTCTATATGTTTGAACTGCCGTTTTATGTTGACTTGGTTAATTTCTTGATGTTGGCATTGCTTTTGACAATAATCCCTGCGGCTATTGTCCAACTTGTCTACGGTGGTATCAAATTTAATGGAAAGAAAACTACCTTCACTAAAGCCGCTCGAATTCAGATCGCGATTCTGGCTAGCTTGTTCACCCTGACACTCGGATTTAGCATCTGGATTGGTCAATACGAAACCATGACAAGCTCAGAAGGGCTTTACACCGGTGCGACTTATTCTGATGTGAATGCAGCTATCCCTGCGGCACAAATACTCACCGCAATCTCATTTGTTGTCGCACTGCTTTTCTTGGCTGCGGCTGTGATTGGTAAATGGCGTTTACCAATTCTTGGAACGGGATTGATGCTTGTCTGTTCCATTCTGCTTGGTGGAGTCTGGCCCGGAATTGTTCAAACTTTCCAGGTCGTTCCAAACGAAAGAACGCTTGAAGCTGACTACATCAAACGCAACATTGCAGCTACCAGAGTGGCCTACGGCCTAGACAAGGTAGAGGTCATCGAATATGACGCCAAGACTACTGCTACGGCAGGGGCACTAAAGTCGGACGCGCAAACGGCAGCGCAGATTCGAATTATTGATCCAAACCTAGTTAGTGCTTCATTCAAGCAACTTGAGCAGTATCGCCAGTACTACAACTTTGTAAACCACCTTGATGTTGATCGCTACAACATCAACGGAAAAACCCAAGACACAGTTATTGCCGTTCGCGAACTAAATCAGTCCGGACTAGGTAGCTCACAATCTTGGTACAACAATGTAATTGTTTACACTCACGGCTATGGTTTGGTAGCAGCCTACGGTAACCGCAGAACCACCGATGGCCAACCGCTGTTCTTGCAATCGGGTATCCCATCTACTGGCCTACTCGGTGAGTATGAGCCGAGGATTTACTTCGGTGAGCGTTCTCCCGTTTATTCCATTGTTGGAGCTCCAAAGGGTGCTCCAGATAAGGAACTGGACTACCCAGCTGGCTCTGATGCTTCCACAACTGATCAGCAAACGATGACCACCTTTAGCGGAAACGGTGGGCCGAAACTCGACAATATATTCAAGCGTTTAGCATATGCACTGAAGTTCCAGAGTGAACAAATCCTGCTTTCCGATGCTGTTAGCGATGCATCTCAGATTCTTTATAACCGTGACCCTCGCGATCGAGTCGCTCAGGTGGCACCATATTTGACTCTTGATAGTGACATCTATCCAGCAATTGTGGATGGCAAAGTAGTTTGGATTGTCGATGGGTATACAACCTCTTCGCAGTATCCATATTCCAGAGCCGAAAACCTCTCAGAAACAGTTTTGGATAGTTCTAGCACTAATGTTCCAAGTGTTGGAAACATCAACTACATTCGCAACTCAGTCAAGGCAACAGTGGATGCATATGACGGTTCGGTGAAACTTTACGCATGGGATGAAACTGATCCGGTACTGCAGACTTGGATGAAGATATTCCCGAACACGGTTAGACCAGTATCCGAAATGTCTGGTGCTCTACTCTCTCACGTTAGGTATCCAGCAGATTTGTTCAAGATGCAGCGTGGAATCCTTGGACAGTATCACGTGACCGATGCTGGTGCTTTCTACTCACAGCAGGATGCATGGATGACACCAAATGATCCGGTCGACACAGGTAACGGTGGATCTTCACTACAACCTCCTTACTACCTCACGCTTGAAGCCCCAGGGCAGGAAAAGCCTTCGTTCTCGATCTATTCAACGTTTATTCCAAAGTCAACCGGTGATTCGAGTCGAAATGTGCTTACGGGATACCTTGTGGCCGACTCTGACGCCGGAAGAAAAGACGGAGTAGTTTCCGATCATTACGGCAAGTTGCGTTTACTTACTCTTCCTAGAGAAACCATCGTGCCGGGACCTGGTCAGGTTCAAAACAACTTCAACTCCGACAGCGAAGTTTCCAAACTGTTGAACATCCTGCGACAGGGATCGACAACCGTGCTCAATGGAAACCTACTGACTTTGCCAATTGGCGGCGGTCTGCTTTATGTTCAGCCTGTCTACATCCA
>RHAS01000188.1 GCA_010028615.1 Actinomycetota bacterium | reverse complement strand
TTTCAAAACCCTGCAAACCAACCAGTGAGATGATATCGCGCAGAGTCTTTTCATCGACTTTGGTGCCGGAGATTTCTAAGGGAAGTTTTATATTTGAGATAACACTGCGCCAAGGCATCAGTGCAGAATCTTGGAAGGCGATTCCAAGTTCATGGTTATTTCTAAGTTCCTGAGGGTCTTTTCCATCGACAGTTACAAATCCCGAAGTTGGAGTTTCTAGACCCGCAAGAATTCTGAGGATGGTTGACTTGCCACAACCCGATGGACCCAAAAGCGATAGGAAGCTACCTTTATCGCTGTGTAGCGAGGCATCCTCAATGGCAGTTAGGTTTTGCTTACCAATTTTGAAAGTCTTGGTCAGCCTAGAAATGGTGATGCCGCTGCCCAGAGCTTTATCGCCCTGAGCAGCGGCACCATTGGAACTTGACACGTCGAATTAGCCCTTTAGATCTGGGTTTTCTTCGTATACCTCTTTTAGAAGGCTCATGTCGAATAGTTGGTCAGCGGTAATGGTGTAACCAGCTGACTTTAGCGTTGCCAGGTTAAGGGCAATCATCTCGTCGCTGATGGTGAACAAACCGTTGGCCTGAGTCTCTTCAGTTTGAACCAGAATCTCGTTCTGAGTCTTTGACTGGTAGTACTCCTTGGCAGCGTTTAGGTTTAGGTCCTTACCGTAGTTGTTAATAGCTAGGTCAGCACCACCGTCTGGGTCAGCAATAGCATCCTTCCAACCACGAATGGTTGCCTTCAAGAAAGCCTTTAGAGCCTCGCGGTTATTATCGATTGAGTCTTGAGTAACAACAAAGCTCTCAGTAACAAACGGAAGACCGTTATCTGCAAAGAGTAGGTTGGTTACTTCATAACCCTGGTCTTCAACTACGAAAGATTCGTTGGTCACATATGCCAAGAAACCGTCAACTTCGCCGTTTACTAGCGGAGCTGGATCGTACTGAACTGGAACCTTAGTTACCTTAGAAGCATCAATGCCGTTAGCTTTTAGCAAGGCATCAAATAGTGTTTCGTTTGGTCCAGCCTGAACACCGATTCGCTTACCAATCAAATCGTCAATGGTAGCGATGTTCGCCTTGTCTTTCAGAGAAAGAATGGTGAACGGGTTCTTCTGGTAGGTGGTTCCAATAATCTTCAACGGTGCATCTTCGTTCAAGATCACCGGTGCAGTTGAAATTGGGTTAGCGATACCGACTAGCGCGTTACCAGATAGCACTTCTGCTTCGGTAGCTGCAGGTCCAGCAATTAGGTTTACCTTGCTGAAGCCAGCTTCGGTGTAGTAACCGTTTTCTACGGCGAAGTATGCACCGGAGAATTCAGCGTTTTTGATCCAGGAGAGCTGGATGTTTAGCTCACCTCGGTCTTCGACCACCTCACCTGGAGCACAACCGGTTAGGGCAAGCGTTGACAGTGCCAAAGCAGCTGTCAACGCAGAAATACGACCTTTAAGGCCTTTTGATTTTGAGGACACTTAGTTACCTTTCGAATGGGATATTCAAATGAAATAAAGCATTTACTGATCCGCCGATTATCTGTGGGCTTTTAGTCCCGTTATCCAGCGTTGGCGTAAATAGAGTTTGGCATATGGGCTAAGCCCGACACGCCGAAAACCTTAAGAAAACCTGAATATTCTTGGCTCCAACAGCGATATTGACATCGGGCATCTTGGCTAGAATCGCCCTAGTGATTAGTTATTGGTATCGACGGGGGAGAGCTACCCAATGACTCTTGAATTAGCGGCGCTTTCTTTAGCCCAAGCCTTTACTGTCCTGTTGCCCATATTGCTGCCTGGGATTTTCTTTATCATCTGCATAAAAAAGCGCTGGCTGCTTGTCCTAGATAGACCCATGGATTTCGGTATGAACCTTGGAGCAGAACGGGTCTTTGGACCGAACAAAAATTGGCGTGGAGCAGTGATCTATGTCCTTGGCGGCACAGCCACAACCTACCTACTGCATCTAATTTCGCAAGATCAATCGTGGGTAGCGCCGATATTCCAACTTGACCCACTCTGGTTGGGGCTAGCTAGTTGCAGTGGCTATGTGGCAGGTGAATTAGTAAACAGTTTTATAAAGCGCAGAATAGGCATTAGCTCCGGCACATCGGCTAAATCCAGTCTCGGTAAATCGATACAGGCATTTTTTGATAACACCGATGGAGCAATAGCCATGGGCTTGGTCTTCTATTTTGGTTTTGGTGTTGTTGGCGGTTACTTATGGCTATCACTTGGATTAGCGTTT
>RHAS01000187.1 GCA_010028615.1 Actinomycetota bacterium | reverse complement strand
TCGGTGCCGTCTGAACCGTTAGCACCATCGTTACCAACTAGTGAATTCAAGAAATCTGTTTCGGTTCCAGAATTGCCTTGAGCGACCCAGAGCTCATAGGCACTTAGACCAGCAGCTCCGTCGGCTCCAGCAGAACCATCCGCTCCAGTTGCGCCGTCAGCGCCATCAGCACCAATTAGCGAAGTTAGAAATTCTTCTGGGGTTCCAGTGTTACCTTCATCCAGCCAGAGCTGATAAGCGCTAGCGCCATCTGTGCCGTCTGCACCTACAGGACCATCTTCACCGTCTGCACCGTTGAAGCCGGTAGAACCGCTGTAACCGTTTTCGCCTTTTTCACCAACAAGTGAATCAAGGAAGTCTTGAAGTGATCCTTTATTTCCTACCGCCAGCCACAATGTATATGCACTAGCACCAGCAGCTCCAGTTGGGCCTTGAACTTGATGAGAAGCACACCACTTAGCAATATTCTCGGCATTATTGCCAACTGACAGGCCCCATCCTGCTAACAACAAGGCGATGATCGCAATAACTGTTGCAAGAACACTAATTAATTTGTTTGTTCGATTACCAGAGTTCTTCTTTGCAGTTGTGGAAATACTGGTTTCTGTTTGCTTAGACATTTAATTAATCCCCGATTCATGTTCGATGCATCAAACGATCGCCTGATTAGCAGTCGAGTCCAGCCTATTCCAAACCAATCCCAGTCGGAAAAGCAGTTTCCTGCGCAGAGTGACAATTAGGTAACAGAGCCCCTTTTGATTAGACATCTAAAGTGTTCCCAAACAGGACTATTTTGCATAGGCTTGCTAATCGATGCATAAACTGGGGGGATTGCAATGGAGCATACAGCTAGCGAATACCTAGAGGAACTTAATTCACTCGCAACCCTTTTTCAGATTCAAGATCTCAATAACTCAGATATCTGTCTGCTTATTTCACTTAAACTCTTTCCTCGAGAGCCAGCAGCCGGTATCGGCATTTTCGAACTCGACCCGGCAGGAAACTACAATCTTGTAGTCTCATTTGGTATGACCGAGTCTGCGCAGAGAGCTTGGATGAATAGTCACATATCAACAAATTCTCCGGTTGTCGAAGCTATGCGCACAAGTCAAGTCGTTTGCGTGTCGACAACCAAAGAAATGCTTACTAGATATCCAGAGCACTCTAAAACTCACGACGTAAATGGCCTTCCAATTGTAATTGCTGCGCCAATTCGGAGAATGGGTTCAATGGTTGGCGCAATCGCGTTGATAGGAAAAGAATTTACTGTAAGTAATGACTGCCGGAATTTCCTAGAAACAGTTGCGAGCCTTGTGGCACTCAAGATGATCCCACATGAAACAAACGTTGAAATGGCAACGAGAGCCCCAAACCCTCCGCTGCGAAATAGAGAGTTAACAGATCGAGAGAAACTAGTCCAAAGACTTATGAAACAGGTGAAAACAAATGCACAAATTGCCGATGAGTTAGGTTACAGCGAGTCGACAATCAGACAAGATGCGGTTTCCATGTTTTCCAAGCTAGGCGTAAAAAGTCGTAGGGCAGCATCAGATCTGCTGATGGAAGAGTAAACCTACGATTCGACAAACTAGTATGTTTACCTCAAGCTCGGGCTTTAGTCCTTAAACTGACGGACTTCCTGCGGCCACCCACACGCTACCGCTATTTTTGAGCCCCACATATTGGCCTCCTCGGCCGAGGGTACCTCAATGATAGTCAGACCTCCGAGGAACTCCCCAGTGGTTGTAATAGGTTTTTGCTTATTGCCTTGATCATCAAAGCCAACTGCCTCTTCTATCTCCTCAACGAGCCCTCCAGCAAAAACTAAGACACCTGCCTGCTCCATTTCTTCCACCACTTCGCGCGCTAGTGGGCCTCGTGATTTGAACCACTCCTCGCTGTGGTCACCAACCCACTGCTGATTGAAGTAAATGATGTACTTTGACATGACCAATTTCTTGCCTTTGACTCAATAGTTTCTACTTTATTTAAATACTAAAAACCCCGCGAGATGCGAGATCCTGCGGGGTTTATGCGCGCTTGGAGGGACTCGAACCCCCAACCTTCTGATCCGTAGTCAGATGCTCTATCCGTTGAGCTACAAGCGCTGGGTTGATAATCAACTTCCCTAGTTTAGTCCAGATGTTAGTCATGCCTCAATCTCCTATATAAAAGGTGTTATTTATCGGCTAAACTTATCGGGTTATCTGGAGACGTCGCATAGCCCGGTCGAGTGCGCCCGCCTGCTAAG
>RHAS01000186.1 GCA_010028615.1 Actinomycetota bacterium | reverse complement strand
TCGATCGGTTCGCCATCAATGGCAATTCGTTCGTTTAGTTCAATCAGATGAGGAGATGTGAACCTTCCGGTACGCAGACCGAATTCACGCAGGATACGTTCGATGATTCTGGTGGTGGTGGTTTTACCGTTAGTGCCGGTAACGTGCACGATTTTGTAGGAAGCCTGCGGATCCCCGAGAAGTTCAACTGCACGTCTGGTTGGTTCTAGGCGTGGTCGCAGTTTATGCTCTGGAACCCTAGCCATTAGCGAGGCTTCGATTTCTCGAACCATCTCTAGAGCATTTTTTTCGTTCAAGACTCTGCTCCATACTTTTCTGTAGTCAAGAAGGATTTCGCGACTAAGTCCCTATAAGGTAACAATTTGGAAAATTGACTACCTAAGAACATTTCTGCCACATGCCTTAACTTTAGACTGGCAACAGTTTATTGGAGAACAAAGGGGGCCTATGAAGACCAAAATCCTGATTTCAGCGCTTTGCCTGGTGGCAATGTCCTCATCTCATGCTTCGGCGACAACCTTAGTGAGCGCACAAACCTGCACAGGTTATCCCCCAACTACTTACTCTTGTGTCAGCAAATACGGCTATCAAGGCAAAGATCCTTACGGTTTGCATAGGTTCTCCTCCAGAAACTCTGTTGATAATTCTCTTCATGGCTGCACGAGTTTTGCGGCATACATGCTGTCCATTAACAATCCTTGGGTACCCGGACTTTCAACATTCGACGCCGCTAGGAGCTGGGCGTATGATGCGCTAACCAAAACAACGGGGGCCGTGGTGGATCAAGACCCTTCAGCCGGAGACATAGCGCAGTGGGGCAAACCTACTGATACCAACTTAGGCCATGTAGCGTACGTTGAGGAGGTCTTGGTCGACGCCAATGGTATTGCCATAGGAATTGTGGTTGCCGATGATAACGGTGGTGAATTTCAAAGAACCACTAGGAAGACCATAATCAAATCCAGTCCAACAAACGGAATTCGATGGCCCGACAACTTCATAACTTTTCGCAGCTATTCAAGTGGCGGTGGGAGTAGCGGAGGTTGGCTCATGACTTCTATTCGGGTGAGTCCGTGAATCTAGGAAAAAGGCTGATACTCTCAGCTGCTTCCCTTGCATTACTAGTGCAGCCTGCAATCGGCGGTGCTGAAGTTACAGGGTACTCAAACCCAAACGATCCCGCTCTGACTCTGGTACCTTCAAACCTTACTTGGAGCAATCAGGCAAGGCAGGCTGCAACGGAACTGAAGAGTCATTTGCATCACCAACTAAAGTCTGAACTATTGAACCAGAGAGCTAAAGGTGCTACCAGGATTGTAAAAGTTTACTCAAACGTTTCCCCTTCATTCAAGAATCGGGATTGGAAAACATACACCAAAGATATTCGCCAATACAAAATCAAAGGATACGACTCCCAAAATCGTTTAGTCCGAACCAGCAGGAGCTTTCCCGTTCAATCGAACATGTTAGCAGCATCGCTGGTCTACCTCAAACAGGACAGATGTTCATTAGTTGATTTTAGCTTGTTCAATCTGAGTACTTGGTGGAATGGCAGTTGTTCGATAGCTATCGAATCTGAAAATAGAATGCTCCGCGCCGCATTGTGGAGCTGGCTACACATGGTAGATAACCCAATTTCACTTTCCCAACGCACGGAAAACAGCATTAAAGACTGTTTCGATCTAGGAGCACCTTTTTCTATTTCCGGAACAAAGTTCACCTGCCCAGCGCTAAAACTGAAATATGGACTAGACGAAACGGTTGACTTAGTGCACTATGAAGCTTTAGGCGGTTTCCGATTCACTGTCAATCAAAAAGCTAAGACCTTCAAGGTCTTATATCTTGCCCCAGATTTCCAGTATCTTGCTGACTTAGGTTCTTGGGACAAGGACTACTACTGGATTAGCTTCTCCGGGATTAATGAATAGCCTTTTTCACCACTAAACCAAGCGGCAGTTCATCTCCGACCGTGACACCTTCGCCCGCCACATCGCCAACGCTAAGCGATAGCTCTAGGGTCAGGGTTTCCGATTTGACCAATTCTTCGTGGACTTCGGTAAGAGTGGCTACCTTACCGTTGAGTATATAGGTAGATGTGTAACCGTTCTCCTTGACCTTGATCCGGCGGATTACTTCTAGTTCGTGGCCTTCGTCATTATGAAAACGTACTCTCACCTTTGCTTCGTTGCGACCAGAGAGATTGTTGAGCAGGTCTGGCAGTCTCTCTGCACGCATGGTGCGCGTAGACGAAAGGCCTAGAGCAAAGAGTAGACTGTCGA
>RHAS01000185.1 GCA_010028615.1 Actinomycetota bacterium | reverse complement strand
CGCTTCTCAAATTGTTAGCGAACTTAAATCGCTCGAAGGTGTTGTAGTTGGCAAGGTTTCGGATCGAACCTTTCTTGCACACCTCGGTGGAAAGCTAACTATCGAGTCGAAACTTCCAATTCGTAACCGCGATGACCTTTCGCTGATCTATACACCAGGAGTTGCTCGTATTTGTGAGGCGATTGCTAAAGATCCAAGTGATGCTAGGCGCTTGACAATAAAGCGCAACACAATCGCGGTAGTTAGCGACGGATCTGCAGTTCTCGGCCTTGGTAACATCGGTCCGCTTGCCGCGCTGCCGGTGATGGAAGGTAAGGCTGCGCTATTCAAGAGATTTGCCAACATCGATGCCTTCCCGATTTGTTTGGACACCCAGGACGTTGATGAAATTGTCAAAACCGTAAAGGCGATATCTCCAGTCTTTGCCGGCATCAACCTGGAAGACATATCTGCACCGCGCTGCTTTGAAGTCGAGGAGCGGCTAAGAGCAGAACTCGATATTCCGGTTTTTCACGATGATCAGCACGGTACTGCGATTGTTTGTCTAGCCGCGCTTAGCAATGCCTTGAAAGTAGTCAAAAAGGACATCGCTAATGTCAAACTTGTGCTCTCTGGAGCGGGTGCTGCTGGAACTGCAGTTCTGAAACTTCTTTTTGAGGCTGGGTTGAAATCTGCCAAGGTTGTTGACCAAAAGGGAATCATCTATCTTGGTCGTCAAGATATCCAGCCAGATACAAACCTAAGCTGGATAGCGTCAAATACAAATTCAGAAAAACAGCAAGGAACACTAGTCGACGCGCTTGAAGGTGCCGACGTATTCATCGGTGTCTCGGCAGGAAACCTATTGACTGCGCAAGATATCTCCAAGATGGCAGCTGATTCAATTGTTTTCGCACTAGCTAACCCGACTCCGGAAATTGATCCAGCGCAAGCGGCAAAGTTTGCGGCAGTGGTGGCAACTGGACGAAGCGATTTTGCCAATCAAATCAATAACGTTTTAGCATTCCCAGGTGTATTCCGGGGTCTCTTGGATGCTGGGGCTACCAAGATCACCGAGCAAATGCTTTTGGCTGCGGCAGCAGCTCTTGCCGATTGCGTTGAGCCGGATGAGCTAAATGCTTCATACATCATCCCTTCGGTATTTCACCCAGATGTTGCTCAGCGCGTAGCGGACGCGGTTCGGCACGCAAAGAGCTAACCGTGGAACAGACAAAAAGCAGCACCGCTACCGAACCGGTAGTAAATCCCGTTGAACCAGGTGATCACGAAAGATATGCCCACTATGTCCGCAAGGACAAGGTTGTTGAATCCGCGGTGATGGGAACGCCTGTTGAAGCGCTCTGCGGCAAAGTTTGGGTACCAAGCCGCGATCCAGAGAAGTTCCCTGTTTGCCCGCAGTGCAAAGAGATATTTGAGCTAATGAAGGCAAATGAGGGTAGCGAATAGACTTGTCGGGTGAATAACGCTCCGATAGGAATTTTCGACTCTGGTGTCGGTGGCCTAACAGTCGCTCGAGCTATCATCGATCAATTGCCAAATGAGTCAATTATTTATCTTGGCGATACCGCAAACACTCCCTACGGACCAAAATCACTAAATGAAGTGAGGGCCTTAGCGCTTTCGGTGATGGATCGCTTAGTCGATGAAGGTGTGAAGCTATTAGTTATCGCATGTAATACCGCTTCCGCGGCTGTGCTTCGTGATGCAAGAGAAAGATATACCGATGGTCGCGGCATCCCAGTAGTTGAAGTTATTCAGCCTGCCGTTCGTCGAGCAGTTGCCGCTAGCCGAAACGGACAAGTTGGGGTAATCGGAACCAGCGCGACAATTAACTCTCGCGCCTATGAAGATGCATTCGCGGCCGCTGTCGACCTATCCGTTACCAGCGTGGCCTGCCCAGAATTTGTCGACTACGTTGAGCGCGGCATAACCAGTGGTCCTGAACTTATTGCCCTTGCCGAAAGTTATCTTGAGCCAATCAAAGCAAGTCAGGTGGACACTCTGGTTCTTGGCTGCACTCACTATCCGCTTCTTACCGGTGCTATTTCTTATGTAATGGGCGAGGAAGTCACTCTAGTCTCCAGCGCTGAGGAAACGGCTAAAGATGTGTATCGAACTCTGCTAGCGCATAATTTGCTAAGAACAGATCAAAGCAAACCGAGTTTGCGTTTTCAATCCACCGGCGACTCTGAATCTTTCACAGTACTAGCCAGAAGATTTCTTGGCCCCGAAGTTCAAAGCGTTGAACAGATTGGTAACTAAATGACAAGAGCGGACGGC
>RHAS01000184.1 GCA_010028615.1 Actinomycetota bacterium | reverse complement strand
ACAATGACGCTGTGCCCGCTAAGACTTACCGCTCTAACAAAATCGGCGGCTGGTCTGGCGTGAAGGCCTTCAGGGGCAGAAACTACCGCTGAACCCTTGCAAATCAATGGGCAGCCTCGTCCCAGCTCTTGCCAACGCCTATGTTTATTTCCAGTGGCACATCTAGTTTTGCCGCTTCGGTCATGCCTCGAGTGATGAGTTCTTTCACTTTGCTCTGTTCACCCTTGGCTACCTCGATTACCAACTCATCGTGAACCTGAAGCAGGATTCGGCTATTCAGTTTTGCCTCGGTCATTAACTGATCGACCTTGATCATCGCTAACTTCATAATGTCGGCCGCAGTTCCTTGAATCGGCGCATTTAGTGCCGCTCTGCGAGCATTCTCTCGAACAGTGAATATCTTGCTGTTTAGGTCACTAAATGGACGGCGTCTGCCATAGATCGTTGTCGTATGTCCAGAATTCTTGGCGTCTTCGACCACCTTACTTAGGTATTTTCTAACCCCACCGAAGCGTTCAAAGTAGTCGTTCATAAGCTGTTTAGCATCGGCATTTGAGATTCTCAACTGCTTAGCAAGACCGTATTCGCTAAGTCCGTAGACCAAACCGTAAGACATTGCCTTTACTTTTGCTCGCATAGCAGAAGTCACGTCTTCAGGTTTCACACCATAAATTCGCGCGCCAACAAAGCGGTGCAGATCCTCGCCAGATTTAAAGGCTTCAATCAAGCCGGCATCTTGACTGAGGTGGGCAAGGATGCGCATTTCAATTTGTGAATAATCCGCGGTCAGCAGTGTTTCAAAACCCTCGCCAACTACAAAAGCATCTCTGATTAGTCGTCCTCGCTCGCTTCTTACTGGAATGTTCTGCAGATTCGGGTTTTCCGATGAGAGTCGACCTGTTGAAGTACCAGTCTGGACATAGGTTGTGTGAATTCGACCATCGGCTGAGATGCTCTTCGTAATGGTTTCAACTATCTGCCGAATCTTTGTTACTTCACGGTGGGCAAGAAGCTTCTCCAGGAAAGGATGTCCGGTTTGTTCGAAGAGTGTAGTTAAAGCTTCTGCATTGGTGGAGAACCCAGTCTTAACCTTTGAGGTTCCCTGCATTCCCAAATCCTCGAAGAGTACGCTCTGCAACTGTTTCGGAGAAGCCAGATTGATTTCCTTCCCAATGATTTCAAAGCATGACTTTTCAAGGGCAGTTATCTCTTTATCTAGCTCCTTCACCAGTTTGCTAAGTACTTTCTCATCAATCGCAATTCCATTTGCTTCCATCTTGGCAAGGGCCCGAGCAGAAGGAAGTTCAATGTCAAAGTAAACAGAATTTTGTTTAGTTTTAGCAAGGTTTGCTTCGATTTGAGAGCTCAATGGAAGGATAAGGCAGGCTATTTCAGTGACGTCGCTACCCTCGTCAACTGCCCCGTCTTTAGCAACTGACATGCCTAAGAAATCGGAGATTAGTTCCTCGGCGGAAAAATCTCTCCTAAGTGGATTTTCTATATAGGCGGCCAAGACTGGGTCGCTTTTTATTCCAGCTATTGACTTTCCATTACTTAGCATGAAGCGCTCGAGTTTTTTGCTGTCGAAGATAATCTTTGGGGTGTCTGACCTTAGAAACTCATCTAGATCCTCTTTGTATTTCGAATAGTCAAAGTAGGTTCTTGATTTCTCACTGGCTAGTGCTAGACCAACTAGTTCTTCATCAGTAAATAAGGCATAGACGGCGATTGCACTCTTTGACTTTGAAAACTCATTGAGAAGTTTTGTTGTCGGCTCTGCTTTGTCCTGCAGTTTGATTTCTACTAGGGTTTCAGCTTCCTCTACCGCTTCGATAATCTCACTAATGTCAACTGCCTCAGTCTTATCAACGCCAAGCCCCTTGAATACCCGTTCCAATAGCGAGCGAAAATGAAGCTTGCTGAAAGATTTCCTAACCGCCTGCTCATTTACAGGTTTTAGTGAGAAATCTTCGAAAGCGTGTCCTATCTCAAGATCCCTAACTAAGTGATTCAACCTTCGATTTCTAATAGCCAAATCTCGGAATTCTCTGAGGCTCTCTCCAACTTTGCCGGGGATTTCATCCGCAGCATCGAGAATTGTTTGCAGATCACCGTGCTGTTGCAACCACTTTGCTGCAGTTTTTGGGCCGACTCCTGGTATGCCCGGTAAATTATCTGAAGTTTCGCCAACCAGAGCCGCTAAGTCAGGGTATTGCTTGGCATGAATTCCATACTTTTCAACTACAGCGTTATCGTCCATGCGTGCAAGATTCATTACGC
>RHAS01000183.1 GCA_010028615.1 Actinomycetota bacterium | reverse complement strand
CGTCGCTCAAAGACCCACGGCTTCCGCACTCGTATGAAGACCCGTGCCGGTCGCGCCATCCTCTCAGCTCGTCGCCGCAAGGGACGCAGCGAGCTATCTGCCTAAATAGGTTTGCTAGCTCGCGAAAACAGGCTTCGATCAGCCGAAGATTTTCGCTCTACCATGAAGTTTGGTCGTAAAGCCTCCACCGATCACCTGGTGGTTTACATGAATCAAGGGAATGGCTCCGGCAAGGCTCGTTTTGGTTTTGTTGTTGGCAAAACAGTCGGTAATGCAGTCGAAAGAAATCTAGTAAAGCGACGTGCTCGAAGCTTGGCTAAAAACAACCTTTCTTTATTTAGCGATAATTCCGATTTGGTAATCAGAGCATTACCAGGCACCGCTCAAATCTCCTGGCAAACGTTATCGTCCGAGTTCGATAAGGCCATAGCCAGCCTCAAGGCGGTTAAGGCATGATCACCGCACTTTTGAACTTATGGGTCCTGCCTAGAAACGTGGCAATCGCCTTTGTTTTACTCTGGCGCAAGCTAATTTCGCCACTCTATGGCGATGTGTGCCGTTATTACCCAAGTTGCTCAGCATACGGTCTAGGCTCATTACAGCAGCACGGAATTGTTTATGGCTCAGCCTTGACAGTTTGGCGAATTCTTAGATGCAACCCTTTCTCAAAGGGCGGCGTTGATGAGGTTTCACCCGGACCAAAGTGGATCAGCACCGCTGATTCAGGTCTGGTTTATGTAAGAAGTTTTAGTAAAGCAAAGCGAGAAGGATAAAAATGGACATAATTAGCCTAATTTTGTTCCCGTTTAAGTGGGTTTTAGAGGCAATTCTGGTACTTTTCCACAGCCTATTTACCACAATTGGACTAAATGCGGATGCCGGCGTCACCTGGGTACTTTCGATCATTGGCCTTGTGCTGGTGGTGCGAGCAGCGCTAATTCCCTTATTTGTCAAGCAAATCCGAAGCCAGAGAGCGATGTATGTGCTGCAGCCTGACCTGCAAAAGCTGCAAAAGAAGTACAAGGGTCGTAAGGATCGTGATTCAAGAGAGCGCATGGCCAAAGAGCAAATGGAGCTCTACAAGAAGCATGGTTCAAGCCCATTTGCTTCATGTTTGCCACTTATCGCCCAGATGCCGGTGTTCTTCTCTCTATACGCAACCCTTACGGAGGCTCAGAACTCCAAGCCTGGTGTAGGCCTGCTCAGTAAAGAACTTTCAGTTTCCTTTGCCAACGCAGACTTTGTTGGAGCTCGTCTATCTGAAACCTTCCTTTCTGGTGCCTCGGTTTCAGCGCAGATTTTGGCCGGAGTCATGATTGTTTTGATGTCTGCTTCGCAGTTCATCACACAGAAGCAAATCATGGCAAAGAACCAGAACCCAGATGTTCAAAATTCACAGTTTGTCCAGACCCAGAAGATCCTGCTGTATGTTTTCCCGCTGATATTCTTAGTAACAGGCCTAGCTTTCCCTCTAGGTGTATTGATTTACTGGACCGTATCAAACTTCTGGACCATGGGACAGCAGTTCTTCGTAATCCGCAGAATGCCAACACCAGGCTCAATTGCCCATAAAGAGCGTGAGGCAAGGCTTGTGAAGAAAGGCAAGATCAAGATCGAGGAACCAACTGTCACCGAACAGGATGAAGAGAAGCCAACCCAACGTGTGCAGCCTGTATCCAAGGCTCGTGCAAAAAAGAAGCCAAAAGGTAAGAAATAGTTATGTCAAGTGATGAATTAGAAAACCAAGAAACAACTGAAGAAAGCAGCCCCCTGAAGGAGGCTGCAAGCGTAAAAGACCTTGAGGAAGAAGGCGAAGTAGCGGCCGACTACCTAGAGGAACTGCTTGATATCTTTGACCTGGATGGCGACATCAGCATAGACGTTAGAGACGGCAGAGCTTATATTGAGATCTCTGCAGAGGGAGACAGCAACATAAAGCTGATCTCTAACCCTGAAACTGTAGAGGCACTGCAGGAGCTCACTCGTATCGCTGTGCAGACCAAGACCCAAACCTACAGCCGCCTGATCCTGGACATTGCCGGATCGAGGCAGGCAAAAGTCGAGTCACTGACCAGGTTAGTCAACAAGATAATTGCCAAGGTTAAGGAAACCAACGCTCCTGTGGCAATGAAGCCAATGTCTTCTTACGAGAGAAAAATAGCCCACGACCTAATTGGAGAAGCGGGCCTTATTTCTGAGTCTGAGGGCGAAGGCAAAGACCGCCACATCGTGGCACGTCCAGCCGAATAGTTTCACGTGAAACAATCATGGCTCTGCCCC
>RHAS01000182.1 GCA_010028615.1 Actinomycetota bacterium | reverse complement strand
GTTTCCCATCGCCTTGAGCGTGTCGGGGTGGCCGAGGCCGAACCGCGCGCTCGCGCGGTCGAGGTGTCTCCGCAGCAACGGCTCGGCCTCGGAGTACCTGCCCGCGCGCTGCAGAAGAACGCCCAGGTTCGAGGCCGCGAGATCGGTGGTGCGGTCGTCCTTTCCGTGAATGGCCTCGGCAAGCCGGAGCACCTCTCGGCAGAGGGGCTCGGCATCGGCCAGCCTGTCCTGGCTCATGACTTCGGACGCCATGGCCGAGAGCGAGACGAGGGTCTCGGGGTCCATGTCCCCGAGCAGTCGGCGGCGGCCCTCGAGGGAGCGCCGGAAGCAATCCTCGGCATCCGCGTACTTGCCCTGCGCGTCCAGCAGCGTTCCAACGTCATAGAGTGCACCGTTCCAGCCGATAAATACCGCTGCCAATCCAACAAAGCTGTGAAGAAGTGCAATTAGTTCTGGCATTCCGGTCATCTCGACAACCTTGGCTCGCCATAAACCGATGCTCGCGCCGATAACTAATCCCACCAGGAGGAAGATTAGGCCTAGTTGCGCTGCTGGATCACCCCAGCCGTTACTAACTGTGAGCAAACCGGTGGTAGCAAGAGCCAAAACCATACCGGATATTCCATAGACGATTCCGCCCTTAGAAGTTTCATGTTTGCTTAGTCCTGCCAAGCTCATGATAAATAGCAGCGAAGCTACTATGTAGCTTGCGGTTGAGATCTCAGGTGCAAAATCAAAAAGCATTTCCATTATTTGCCACCCTTCGAGAACATCTTGAGCATTCGTCTAGTTACTGCAAAACCACCAAAGATGTTGATGCTTACCAGTAACACTGCAATTCCAGCCAGCACTTGAACGGCAAGGTTAGGCGTGGTTAGTTGCAATAGCGCTCCGACAATGATGATTCCAGAAATGGCGTTGGTCACACTCATCAGCGGAGTATGCAAGGCATGGTGGACCTTACCAATCACATAGAAGCCGACCACTACCGACAGGGTTAGTACCAAAAAGTGCTGGGGTAGCGGTGCTGGAGCAAAAGCGCAGATCAAGAACAGCGCTGATGCACCTAGCCCAATTAGAGCACTGCGTAGCTTGCCAGACATCTTTTTCTCGACCTTGGCAACCGGTGCTGCTGGCTTTGCTTGTGCTGGGGCAGCCGATACCTGAACTGGTGGTGGTGGCCAAGTAATTTCGCCGTTACGAACAACTGTTACTGCTCGCTGCACTACATCTTCAAAATCTAGAGATAGTTCACCGTCTTTGTTTGGGGTAACAAGCTTTAACAGGTTTACAAGGTTTGTTCCAAAAAGCTGTGATGCTTGGGCAGGTAGGCGTCCAGGAAGATCGGTATAGCCAAGAATTGTCACACCGTTTGCTGTAACAACTTTTTCTCCGGCAATTGATCCTGCTACGTTTCCACCCTGAGCTGCAGCCATATCAACAATCACGCTGCCAGGTTTCATGCTGGCGACATCGGCTGCGGTAATCAACTTTGGAGCAGGGCGTCCTGGGATAAGTGCGGTGGTAATAATAATGTCAACGTCTTTTGCCTGCTCTGAGTAAATTTCAGCTGCACGTTTGTCGTATGCTTCGCTAGTAGCTTTGGCATAGCCGTCAGAGGATTGCATCTGTTCAGCAACTTCGACTGCTAAATACTCGCCACCGATTGATTTCACCTGGTCAGCTACTTCTGGTCTTGGATCTGTTGCTCTAACGATCGCGCCAAGACTTGACGCCGCTCCGATTGCGGCAAGACCGGCAACGCCAGCACCTGCCACTAGAACTTTCGCTGGTGGCACCTTACCTGCTGCGGTGACTTGACCGGTGAAGAATCTACCGAATTCGTGCGCTGCTTCAACTACGGCTCGGTATCCGGCGATATTTGCCATAGAGCTTAGAACATCCATCGATTGCGCTCGCGAGATTCTTGGTACGGCATCCAGTGCCAACGCGGTGATTCCTCGGGTGGCTAAAGATTCAACCAGATCTGGGCGAAGAGCCGGCGTCATCAGGCTAATAATTGTTGCTCCATCAGAAATCTTGCTGATTTCATCTGTGGAAGGCGCGTTAACTTTCAGGATTATCGCCGATTGCCAAATCTCAGAGCCAGAGACGATTTCAGCCCCAGCCTCCTTGTAAGCCGAATCTGGGAAGGATGAAAGATCGCCCGCTCCCTGCTCCACGGCGACTTTATAGCCAAGGCCGATAATGGCCTTTACGGTAGCTGGGGTAGCGGATACTCGGGTTTCCCCTGGCAGTTCTTTGACAATACCGATAAGTTTCATGTGCTTAATCCTTGCCTACTTTCGCAATAAACCCAAAACCGAACGA
>RHAS01000181.1 GCA_010028615.1 Actinomycetota bacterium | reverse complement strand
CTTGGTTGCCGCTGGGTTTTTACTAAGCGGCAACCAAGCCACTCCAGAAGCCTCTCCCCAAGCTTCGCCTGAGGCCACTGTCCTAGATGGCCAGTGTGCTGGGGCCGGGATCTCGGTAGTGGTTGACTTCGGTAAAGAGAGAGCAAATAAAACAATAGAAAAGTGCGTTCAAAATTACGAAGGTAATTCTTGGAACCTACTTGCAGTTGCTGGATTCGAAGTTGAGGGTACCGAAAAGTATCCAACTGCATTTCTTTGTCGGATCAATCAGGTACCTGACAAGAAAACTGAAAAGTGCATTTCAACACCAGGAACACTGAACGGTTCTTGGGCCTATTTCATCGCGGATGCAGAATCTCAGACTTGGTCTTATAGCGAATACGGAGCTGCCACCCACATGGCTAAATGTGGCAGTGCTGAAGGCTGGCGATTTCTCCAGCCAGATGAAGATCTAAAGACAGCGCCGAGCGTAAAACCGGTTACCACCAGTTGTGAAAAATAACCCGTTTAGCTCAGCAAAAACCAACCCAGCCACCTGGTGGATCCTTGGGATTTGCCTTGCTGTTCTAGCGGCAATGACGACTAGTTGGCTGGTGTTGTTGATCATTTCGATAAGCACATTACTTATTGTGTTTTCATGCCGGGATAAATCCAGTTGGTCAAGATCCATTAAGTTCTACCTGCTGCTTGCCGCGGCAATTATCATAATTCGCGTTCTGTTCCGGATAATCTTCAATCTTGAGCAAGCACCGCTAAATCCCTTATTAGTCTTACCCAGCTTAGAAATCTCTTTGGGGTTTGGATCTAGCCTGAAACTGTTCGGGGCAATTTCCTCGCAGAGTTTTTTTGCTGCTGTAACCGATGGGCTTAGGCTTGCCACAATTATTCTCGCGATGGGAATGGCAAACTCTCTAGCCAACCCAAGAAAACTACTGAGACAAACTCCAGGCGCACTTTATGAAATTGCGACAGCTATTTCGATAGCCATTAACCTTGCACCGCAATTGATTTCTAGCTTGAATCGTGTTCGTCGAGCCAGACGATTGAGAGGACAATCGAAAGGTCTCAAAGCTCTTCCTGGACTTGTAATTCCAGTGCTTGAAGACACAATCGATCAGTCAATGTCTTTAGCTGCCTCGATGTCCGCCAGAGGGTTTGGTCGGCGTGGTGAAAACTCAAATATTCGCTTAGTAGCGACGCGGTTCACAGGACTTAGCGCAACCACCCTGCTTGCTATCGGCGCGACGCTTATCCTGATTAGCCCGCAAATCCAGCTACTAGATTTCAGCCTGCTGGTTGCTGGACTGATTGCTTCAGTCATCTATATAAGACTGTCTGCGCTTGGTGCGACTAGAACTCGATACTTAAGAGCCGGCTGGCGCTTCCCCGATTTCTTAGTGATGTTGTCGGGGCTTTCCTTACTAGCGCTGAGTTTTAGCGGGGTGATTTCCTAGATGCTCGAACTACGCGATCTCACCTTTAGTTTCGTAAGACCCGATGGCTCTCCCGCAACAGAAAGTCCAACTCTTAATAGAGTGAATTTGGAAGTAGCGGCTGGAAAATTCATTTTGGTATGTGGCCCGACAGGTTCTGGTAAGTCAACCCTGCTCAAAGTAATGAATGGCCTAGCGCCAAGCTTTACCGGTGGCACGCTTTCCGGAGAAGTATTTATTGGTGGAAAAGATCTAACCGGCAAAGCTCCCCATGAATATGCCGAGCTGGTTGGCTTTGTGAACCAGCAACCAGAAGGCTCTTTTGTTGCAGATCGAGTGGTAGATGAGATTGTCTATGCAGCTGAGCAACTAGGAGTTGATGTTGACACGATTTCAAAAAACTTAGCTGAGATAACTAAAATCCTCGAGATAGAGGATTTGTTGGATAGAAATCTAGACACTCTCTCTGGTGGTCAGCAACAAAGAGTTGCCATAGCCTCTGCACTAATCGCTGGACAAAAAATTCTTTTACTTGATGAGCCAACATCGGCTCTTGATCAGGCAAGCGCGAGCAAGGTATTAGCGACTTTGAAAGAACTTGCTCATAAGCATGGGGTAACAGTCCTGCTTGCCGAGCATCGAATCAGCCGAGTCATCGCTCAGGTTGATGAGCTATTAGTCGTTAATGGGGATGGAAGCGTAAGTTTGGGTCCGGTGGAAGATCAATTTAAGGACGCCAGGTTTGCACCACCAATAATCGAACTAGGGCTAAAACTTGGATGGGAACCACTTGAAATTAAGCCTGAGAATGCTGGAAAGCGTTGGCAAGAAAATCCGAGAAGTTTTTCTTCGCTTGAGACAAGTGCGCCTTCAGAAAGAATGCTTCAGCTAAAAGATGTTTCAGTATGCTTTGGAGATCTTGTCGCCCTAGCAAAG
>RHAS01000019.1 GCA_010028615.1 Actinomycetota bacterium | reverse complement strand
GCAGATGTTCCTGGCTTTACCCCTTTGGAAAAGGACATCGGACCGGTTATCGACGAGGTGATTTCCAGAACGCCGAACAAGGTTGTTGTTGCCAGTTTCTCTTCTCATGTGCATAGAGTTCAGCAGGTAATCAATGCAGCTTCCGCCCACGGGCGAAAAGTTGCACTGGTTGGTCGATCGATGATTCGCAACATGCAAATCGCGCAGGATCTTGGCTACTTGAGTGCCCCTGAGGGAATATTCATAGACATAAAAGATACTGCGAGTATTCCTCCTTCTGAGATTGTTTACATGTGCACAGGTTCTCAGGGAGAACCGATGGCAGTACTTTCAAAAATGGCAAACGAGGACCATGACATTTCGGTTGGCGAGGGCGACACCGTAATTTTGGCATCCTCGCTCATCCCGGGAAACGAAAACGCTGTCTATCGAGTTATCGATCAACTTACACGGTTACGAGCGAATGTGGTGCACAAGGGCAATGCGAAAGTTCACGTATCTGGTCACGCCGCCGCTGGTGAACTGCTTTATTGCTACAACTTACTAAAGCCAAAGAACGTGCTACCAGTGCACGGTGAATATCGACACCTGATTGCAAATGGTCGATTAGCCGAGCAGACCGGAATCCCCACTGAGCGGATTTCCATTATTGAAGATGGCTGGGTAGTGGACCTTTATCAAGGTAGAGCCGAGGTTGTCGGTCAGGTTGACTGCGGCATGCTTTATGTCGACGGCAAGACAGTTGGAAAAATTACTGAGGATGACCTGCGCGAGCGAAGACTTCTATCACAAGAGGGCTTTATTTCAATTTTTGCCGTGATTGACCCTGATACCGGTCGGGTGGTCGTCGGCCCCGAGATCAGGGCTAAAGCCTATGCCGAAGATGATCATGTCTTTGATGATGTCAAGCCTCTGATTGAGATGGCTTTAGCTGAGGCAGCGAAGGAAGGTATCCGGGATACCTATGCGATGCAGCAGGTTATCCGCAGGACAATCGGGACCTGGGTAAACAGGAATCACCGTCGCAGACCGGTAATTATTCCCGTAGTTATCAGCGGCTAGCGAAACCCGATACCGCCGTGCCTGACCTGTATTGACGGGGGACGCTGTTATTTTTGATGGGATGGCATCACGTAAAAAAGATTCGAAAAAAGCCCCCGCTTCAAGGACAGGAAGGGCTTCCGCCCCTACGACCGAGCGGGGAGCTAGCTGGCTAGTCCGCAGCATAGTTTGGCTCTACTTGAGCGCTGCTTCGATGGTAGGTTGGCTAGCCAGGTCGCTGGCCTCGGAAAAGATTGCCAAAGAAGATCGCAGGGACGGGCCGCCGTTTGCTCTGTTTTTGCTTGGCGTAATCGGAGCAATCTTCGTTTGGTTCCTCAACGGCAATGAGATTGCTAGATTGATCAACAGCTACACGGCAGGCCTATTCTTCGGCCAGCTCTCACTAGCGCTTCCAGTAGTGATGATTATTTTCTCGATGTATCTGATGCGCCATCCTTCAACAGTGCGCGACAACTCCAGGGTCGGTCTTGGCTGGCTGCTGTTTCTGTTCAGCATTTCTGGTTTCTTTCATTTAGCCAGTGAACACCCGCAACCTTCTGATGGCATTGAGGTTCTAGCTAGCGCTGGAGGTCTTTTTGGTTGGCTCGTGACTGTGCTTTTTATCGACAGCATTACAGTTTGGGGAGCAGGGGCGGTAGTTTCATTACTTGCTCTGGGTTCACTACTGGTGGTGACAAAGACTGCACCGCACAAGATTTTCTCAAGAATTAAAGATCTCTACCAAAAGCTCTTTCCCGTATCAGAAAAGGAAATTGTTGAGCCCGAGACCGACGAGATTCCAGATGCCTTTGACGGAACGAAGGCTCCATGGTGGCGAAGAGCCAAGCAGACAGACAAGAAAGCTTTCGATCAGCCGGTTGCAGTATCTTCAGATTCAACCAATTTGGAAGACATCTTCGGCACACCTCAGCCCAATACAGAACCCATTGCGCAAGCCGAGACTCAGGTTATTGAACCAGTTTCCACAGTGACTGAACCAATCGAAATTTCCGATGAGCAAGAAGTAGAAGTGGAACCAGTTCCAGAAGTCACGCAGACGGCAAAACCGAAGAGACCTTACGTCCTACCCCCAGCTGCGCTGTTATCTTCTGGCACTCCACCAAAAGGTAAGACTGCTGCTAATGACTCGGTTGTTGAAGCGCTAAATTCAGTTTTCAAAGAATTTGGTGTTGAGGCAACTGTCAGCGGATTCTCTAGAGGGCCAACGGTTACTCGATATGAGGTTGAAGTTCAGCCTGGAGTGAAAGTTGAAGCGGTAACTCGATTAGCTGGAAACATTTCTTATGCAGTTGCCAGCAATGAAGTTCGAATACTCGCACCTATTCCAGGAAAATCAGCCATCGGAATTGAAATTCCAAATGTTGACCGAGAAATTGTTTCGCTAGGCGATGTTCTGCGTTCTTCGGTAGCACAACAAAGCAAGCATCCGCTCACTATTGGAATTGGTAAAGATGTTGAAGGTGGATTTGTCGTTGCTAATCTTGCCAAGATGCCACATTTATTGGTAGCAGGTGCAACTGGTGCCGGTAAGTCATCCTTTGTGAACTCGATGATTGCTTCGGTTCTGATGCGTTCCAAACCAGCTGAAGTTCGCATGGTGCTTATCGATCCAAAGCGAGTAGAGCTAGCCGCCTACGAGGGTGTTCCTCATCTAATCACACCGATTATTACCAACCCGAAAAAAGCCTCTGAGGCCTTGCAATGGGTAGTCAAGGAAATGGATGCTCGCTACGACGATTTGGCATCTTTTGGCTTCAAGCATGTTGATGATTTCAATCGAGCTTTAGTTGCCGGGGAATTGAAACTCCCAGAAGGTTCAAGCCGCAAGCTTCAGCCTTACCCATATTTGATGGTTGTTGTAGATGAGTTGGCTGATCTAATGATTGTCGCGCCAAGAGAAGTTGAGGATTCCATCGTAAGAATTACTCAGCTTGCCCGAGCGGCAGGTATTCACCTGGTGCTGGCAACGCAGCGGCCATCGGTGGATGTGGTTACCGGTTTGATTAAGGCAAACGTTCCATCGAGGTTGGCATTCTCGGTTTCATCGCTAACCGACTCGAGGGTTATTTTGGATCTACCCGGTGCTGAAAAATTGATTGGCCAAGGTGATGCACTATTTTCACCAATGGGTACTAACAAGCCGATGCGTGTCCAGGGAGCTTGGATTGGTGAGTCAGAACTTCACTCGGTAGTCGCTCACGTTAAAGCACAAATGGAGCCGGAATACCGTGCCGATGTGAATGAAGTTGCCACTAGCCGAGTTGTTGATGCAGATATCGGTGATGACTTAGAGGTATTACTTCAGGCTGCCGAGCTTATTGTTTCCTCGCAATTTGGTTCCACTTCAATGCTGCAGCGTAAGCTCCGAGTCGGATTTGCCAAAGCTGGACGACTTATGGACTTACTTGAATCAAGAAACATTGTTGGCCCAAGTGAAGGTTCAAAAGCTAGAGAGGTATTAGTACGGCCAGAGGATCTAGCAAGTGTGCTAGCCCAGCTTCGTGGAGAAACAACGGCAAAAATACAGCAGAACCCGACCGAACCGATTAGCACCTCGCTTGCCGCTGGTGATTTTGAAGATTTTGTGCCGAAGGCCTCAGATCAGGATGATGACGATGACCCTGACGCTTGGTCGCTAACTGGCAGGGGTTAGGCTTAGGTTGTGAACTTAGCAAACCTAATCACGGTCAGCCGCATCGCCCTTTCACCTATCTACCTTTTGGCGCTGTATCAGTTTTATTTGCCTGGCGATAACATCGGCTGGGTCCTGCTGGTCGGGTTTGTGCTTTTAGCTGCATCAGATGGAATTGACGGGGCGGTAGCTAGGAGACAGGGTACCGTAACCAAATTAGGAAAACTTCTTGATCCGATTGCAGACAAAGTTTTGCTGGGTGGCTCTTTTGTAGTGCTGTCAATCTTGGATGTAATGCCATGGTGGGCGACAATTGCGATTTTGGTAAGAGAAGTCGCCATAACAATTTACCGATTAATTGTGATTCGAGATCGAGTGATTCCAGCATCCTCTAGCGGAAAATCGAAGACCATCATGCAGTGCATCGCGATTGGTTGGCTGATTTCGCCGTTGAATGTTTGGCTTCACAATGAGACCTTTGAAATTGGCTATGGACTAATCTATGGAGCGGTATTTCTTACTTGGTACTCGGCATTCAAGTATGTTCAGGAGTCAAGGTGAAAGCTGCAGAGCTTATCGCAGAGCTTGAAAAGCGTAATCTAAAACTGGCGCTTGCGGAGTCGCTAACCGGCGGGCTGCTCTGCAGTGAACTTGTGACTGTCCCAGGCGCATCAAAAGTAGTACTCGGGTCACTTGTCGCTTATCAGACTGGGTTGAAATCCGCTGCGCTTGGCGTTAGCGCTGACTTGCTAAATAAAGTTGGTGCAGTAGATCCAGAGGTCGCTCTAAAAATGGCTGAAGGCGTTCGCTCGAGAATGGCCTTGCAGCTACTTCTCTCGACTGACCAGGTAATAGGAGTTAGCACTACTGGCGTTGCAGGTCCTGAGAGCCAAGATGGCAAGCCGGTAGGTATGGTTTATGTTGCCATTTCTGGAATGAGTGGGGATAGGGTCTGGGAAGAGAGCATTTCTGGTGAAAGAGCGGATATTCGAAGCAAAACTGTGGAACAAGTTTTTGCTAGAATTGGGGAATACCTAGGGCTCAAAGCCGGTTAAGAGTAGATGTAGGTACTTACGAAATTCTAAGGTAACTTTCAGCAATCTAGGCTAGAAATGTCACCTGGAACAGGTAAGTTATCTTTACGGAATACCAGTTCCGCTAGTGACCAAAAATGGTTACTAAAACTTGAAAGGAGGCTCCACATGGCTTTAGTTCGTCAAGAAATCGGTGACGTACTCCGTGACCTCCGCCAGCAGAAGGGTTTCACCCTTCGACAGGTGGCTAGTCGTGCAAAGGTTGCTCTAGGTTATTTGAGCGAGATTGAGCGAGGACAGAAGGAGGCATCTTCCGAGATTTTATCTTCGGTGGCTGCGGCTCTAGATGTCCCAATCTCACAGATCATGCACCTGGTAGCAGAGCGATTTGAAGCTGTTGAGACAGTGGTCATTCCCGACACTGTTCCAGCTGAATTGGTCACCAATTACGACTCCAAATCCATGGCCAACACGCGCTAGAGGATTTAGATCTGAGCCCCCAGCCTTAGCTGGGGGCTCTTTTTTAGCCACGAGCGCTCGTAACCAGCATTTTTGCCTGGCTGGCGTTATGGTCATTATGTGCGGCACAGCCAATTCGAGACCCTCATGGAAGATGAGTTCGGGCGCGAATATGCTGCTGTTTTGTTGCGGGATCTAGTCCTTACCGAGCTTGACGATCTCACTGGTGGCCAGGCTCTAGAGCAGGGCGTCGATCCGAGAGAGGTTTGGTTGGCCATTTGTCGAGCGCAAAACGTGCCGGAAGAGCGCTGGCTGGGCTTGAACAAAAAGCCGAAAGATAAACACGCCGAATAGAAAATTGTTCGTAAATTTGTTCGGATTTGTGCTATTTTATAAATAGTTGAAAAGTTGGTTTAGTTATCAACAATTTGATGGGACACCGTCTAAAAGCCGGGGTTCAGCGTAGTGTCATGACAGCATAAAACCAGCCGCTCAGGCGGCAGAAAAGGAACAGAAATGCCATCAGCTTCAGATCGCGATAAAGCGCTAGACACTGCGCTAGCGCAAATTGACAAACAATTCGGTAAAGGCTCAGTAATGCGCCTTGGATCAGACGAACGTGCCCCAGTAGAGATCATCCCAACCGGTTCCATAGCTCTAGATGTTGCTCTTGGCATCGGTGGATTGCCTAAAGGTCGAATTGTTGAAATTTACGGTCCAGAATCTTCTGGAAAGACAACCGTTGCACTTCACGCTATTGCAAATTGCCAAAAGGCAGGTGGAACGGCTGTATTTATCGACGCAGAACACGCTCTTGACCCTGAGTATGCAAAGGCCTTGGGTGTCGATATTGACGCCCTGCTAGTCAGCCAGCCAGATACTGGTGAGCAAGCATTAGAGATTGCCGATACCCTAATTCGCTCGGGTTCTATCGACATCATCGTCATTGACTCTGTAGCTGCGTTGGTTCCTAGAGCCGAAATCGAAGGTGAAATGGGTGACTCGCACGTCGGTTTGCAAGCTCGTCTTATGTCCCAAGCGCTACGCAAGCTAACCGGTGTTCTAAACAACACCAAGACCACCGCAATCTTTATCAACCAGTTGCGTGAAAAAATTGGAGTTTTCTTTGGTTCTCCAGAGACTACTGCCGGAGGTAAAGCACTGAAGTTCTACGCCTCAGTTCGACTAGATGTTAGAAGAATTGAAACTCTCAAAGACGGCCAGGATGCCGTTGGAAACAGAACTCGTGTGAAGGTTGTCAAAAACAAGATGGCTTCACCATTCAAGCAAGCGGAGTTTGACATTATCTACGGTGTTGGAATTTCTAGAGAGGGTAGCCTGCTTGATTTCGGGGTTGAACAGGAGATCGTAAAGAAATCGGGAGCCTGGTACACCTACGAGGGTGAGCAACTTGGTCAGGGTAAAGAAAACTCAAGAAATTACCTTCTCGATAACCCAGCTGTTGCCGACGAGATTGAAAAGAAAATCAAGGCCAAGCTTGGTATTGGTGTTCCTAGAGCAGTTGCAGATCTTCCAGATGATGAAGCTCCGGATCTCAAAGCTGTAAACGACTAAGCGTGGATCTACAAAAGTTACTAGCCACAGCTGAAGAGGCAGCGGCTAAACCTAAGTATTCCTTGCAGTCGGTTGATGCCTTGGAAGAAGAGATACGGTCGGTTTTGCTAAAGCTTATTGAACGAGGCGGAAAGTCATCTGGTCAGCTTCGAAAGCAGTTACTTGAAAAGGAATACCCAGTTGAACTCATCGATTCGCTAATTTTGCGTTTCACCGAGGTCGGTCTCATTGACGATTTTGCCCTTGCTAAGGATCTTGCCAAAATGCTCTTTGAGCGAAAAGGCAAGTCGAAAACTTTGATTGGCATGGAGCTCAGGGAGAAGGGTCTAGCACCGGACGCCATCAAGGAAGCCTTGGCTGAGATCGAATCAGAAGATGAACTTGAGCTCGCTAAGGAAATAGCCCTGCTGAAGATGGCTAAGACTTCTGGCCCAGATAAGGCGACCGTTGAGCGAAAAGTTGCTGGTTTTTTGGCGCGTAAAGGGTATCCAAGCTCAGTGGTTTGGTCAGCAGTGCGCTATGCAAGTGAGCAGCTCTCCCGATAGTTAAGCCACTCGGCTAAAATTGGGAAGATGGAAACCAAAGTCAGAAGCTACGAGGTCAAGACCTTCGGCTGCCAGATGAATGTTCACGATAGTGAACGCCTATCCGGTCTGCTTCAAGACGCTGGTTATGTTCAAGCACTCCCGGGCGAAGACGCAGACATTCTAGTATTCAACACCTGTGCCGTCAGAGAAAATGCTGACAACAAACTTTACGGAAACCTAGGACAGCTTGTCGAGCGTAAGGCTAATAACAGCGACTTCCAAATTGCTGTGGGGGGTTGCCTAGCCCAAAAAGACAAGGACAAGATTCTCGCTAAGGCACCTTGGGTGGATGTAGTTTTTGGTACTCACAATATCGGATCCTTGCCGGTTCTCCTTGAGCGCGCTAGGCACAACAATGAGGCACAGATTGAAATTCTGGAAGCACTCGAAACTTTTCCAAGTGATCTGCCGACCAAACGCGACTCTACATACTCAGCGCTGGTCTCAATCAGCGTCGGCTGCAATAACACATGCACGTTCTGCATTGTTCCTAGTTTGCGCGGGAAGGAGAAGGATCGCCGACCAGGGGAAATTCTTTCCGAAATAACCGCTCTAGTCGATCAAGGGGTAATTGAAATCACTCTGCTTGGCCAAAACGTTAACACCTATGGTGTTGAATTTGGTGATCGAGGTGCCTTTGCGAAGTTGCTTAGAGCCTGCGGTGAAATTGAGGGGTTAGAGAGAGTTAGATTTACTAGCCCACATCCGGCAGCATTCACCGACGACGTAATTGCAGCCATGGCGGAGACCCACAATGTCATGCCTCAATTACACATGCCATTACAATCAGGTAGCGATCGCATCCTAAAAGAGATGCGCAGAAGCTATCGCAGTGATAAGTATCTTGGCATTCTAGAGCGGGTTAGGCAACAGATGCCGGATGCGGCTATTTCCACGGACATCATCGTAGGTTTCCCATCTGAAACCGAAGAGGATTTCCAAGAAACTCTCCGTGTAGTACGAGAATCAAGATTTGCTATTGCTTACACGTTCCAGTATTCAAAACGTCCAGGAACCCCTGCTGCTGAGCTACCTAATCAATTACCAAAAGAAGTTGTTCAAGATCGCTATGAGCGACTACTTGAAGTGGTAAATCAAATTGCTTGGGAGGAAAACCAGAAGCAAATCGGTAAGACGATAGAGGTCCTTATTGGTAATAGTGAAGGTCGTAAGGATGACCAAACTAATCGACTTACTGGACGAGCCAGAGATAACAGACTTGTGCACATCGACTGGGAAAGCGAAACTCAACCGCCAAGACCGGGTGATCTGGTTTCAGTTTTGGTAACCCAAGCTAAGCCATACTTCTTGATTGCAGAAACAGGTGATCAACCAAAAGTCATCAGGACTAGGGCTGGAGATGCATTTGATGCCCTAGAAGCTGCCAGCTGCGATGTTCCATTAGTACCAGTGCAGAACACAGCTGCAATCAACCTGTCGGTCTCGGTCAAAAACTCGAACTGACAGATGTCGCTAACTCCAGAATTCATCAGCATCGTTGGGCCTACCGGGACTGGTAAGAGTGCGCTGGCTCTGGACCTTATTGAAGACTTGAGAGCAATCGGAATCAACGCAGAAGTCATCAATGCAGATGCCATGCAGTTTTACAAAGGTATGGACATTGGAACTGCAAAACAAGCAGTCGAAGAACGTAGGGGAATCAGACATCACCTAATTGATTGGCTTGAGGTTACTGAAGAGAGCACAGCTGCCAATTATCAAGAAAAAGCCAGAGAGAAGATAGCCGAACTAAAATCGCACTCGATTCTGCCCATTTTTGTCGGAGGATCGATGCTTTATTTGGCTTCCGTTCTCAACACCTTTGAGTTTCCAGGTCGAGACGAGGAAATCAGAGCTGAGTTAGAAGAAGACCTTATCGAATTTGGCCCTCTGGAAATGCATAAAAGACTCGATGAACTCGATCAGGTAGCCGCCAGTCGAATTGACCCTGCCAATGGGCGGCGGATTGTTCGAGCATTAGAAATCGTCATGCTCACTGGGAAGCCATTCGCTGCATCTTTACCCGAGCAGTTTGAATCCTTCGCACCGAATCTTCAAATCGGGCTAAATTCGGAACGTGCTCACTTAGTTGAACGACTAGGTAAGCGGGTAAATCTCATGTGGGAAAAAGGACTGCTGACTGAGGTTGAAAATCTGGTTGGACTAGGGATAAGAGATTCCAAGACCGCTAGGCAGGCGATTGGCTATGCCCAAGCGCTAAAACAGATTGATGGTGAAATAAGTCAAGAAGATGCAATTGCCGAGACTATTCAGCTCACTAGCCGCTACGCCAGACGCCAGATGTCTTGGTTTCGCAGAGATCCCAGAATAAATTGGTTTGATTACCAAGAGCCAAATTTGCGAACCTTAGTTTTAGAGGAAGTCAAATCTGCGCTCGGTGATAGGGGAAGTAGTCTTTAGTTATGACGCTAATCAACTTCACTAAGGGGCACGGCACCGGTAATGATTTCGTCATGATTCTGGATCAAGACGGATCGCTGGATCTCTCGCCAGAGCAAGTCCGTTTCATTTGCGATCGCCATTTTGGTGTCGGAGCAGACGGCGTGATTAGAGTAGTTCCTTCAAAATTTATCACAGAAGGTGCTCTGGCTTTAGAGGAAGACGAAGCAGCAACTTGGTTTATGGACTACCGAAACGCTGATGGCTCGGTTGCTGAGATGTGTGGAAATGGTGTTCGAGTTTTTGCAAGATTCTTGACTGAAAAATCTTTAGTTGAGTTAGCTGACGGTGAAACACTCCATGTTGGCACTAGGGGAGGGGTCAAGGATGTCCAACGTAATCGTGCTGGTTTTGTAGTTGACATGGGCAGATGGCTTCCAGGTTCTGATGAGTTTTTGGTAAAAGCTAACGGTTTAGAGGTAGCTCGCCCAGGACAGGGAATAAACGTTGGTAACCCACACGTCGTGGTGGCGTTAGCCTCCTTAGAGGAGCTTCAACAAGTTGATTTAGCTCGAGCTCCACAATTAGATCCAAATCCAGAATCCGGAGCAAATGTTGAGTTTGTCGTTCCAAATGATCCATTGGTTGCAAACGGCGTTGGCCGAATCAAAATGAGAGTTTTTGAGCGAGGCGTAGG
>RHAS01000180.1 GCA_010028615.1 Actinomycetota bacterium | reverse complement strand
TCGAGTTCAGCCTGGGCAACTGCGGTGCGGAAGGTGACATCCCAGAGTGTTGGCGCCATCGACTGATATGCCTCACCGCGGGCTAGGTTATTTAGAAATGCCTGCTGGGAAACTTTCTGTGCTGATGTGCTGATGGTCTGGTAGGTCTGGGCCCAGTCAACCGAAAGACCTAGTTGCCGCCAGAGCGCTTCAAACTGGAGTTCATCTTCGGCAGTTAGTTTCTCGCAGAGTTCAATGAAGTTCCTACGGGAAATAGGAATCTGGTCGGCCGCTTTAGAGGACTTGTTATCGCCACCTTCATAAGGAGGCTTGAAATCTGGATCGTATGGCAGCGACGTGTCGCAGCGAACCCCGAAGTAGTTTTGCACCCGACGCTCAGTCGGTAGACCGTTATCGTCCCAGCCCATCGGGTAGTAAACCTCTTTGCCGAGCATTCTTTGGAAACGGGCAATAACGTCGGTGTGGGTGTAGCTAAATACGTGACCTACGTGCAGTGAGCCTGAAACAGTAGGAGGGGGAGTGTCGATTGAGTAGATTTCGGCTTGGCTGTCGCGTCTAAAGCGGTAGGTACCGGCTTCTGTCCAGGCAAGCGACCATTTCTCCTCCAGCCCCTCAACGCCGACGCGCTCAGGGCTTGTTGCTTTTAGCTTGAAATCGGGGCTCGACAAGGCTGGTCTCCAAAAAGATTAACGTTGTTTAAGATTAACATTGACTAAGTATCTTTATTACCTAAACGCTGGAGCTAGTAGATGTATCCCAAAAATGATGGAAGTTCCTTTGGCATACCGGCTAGCCCATCATTTCCCCAGATCGAGCAGGAAATCCTAGCTTTCTGGGCTAAAGACAAGACTTTCCAAGCTTCAATCGACCAGCGCAAGCAAGAAGGTGCCGAGGAGTTCGTCTTTTACGACGGCCCACCTTTTGCCAACGGTTTACCGCACTACGGACATTTGCTTACCGGATACGCCAAAGACACCGTGCCAAGGTTTAAAACCATGCAGGGCTATCGGGTGGAAAGACGGTTCGGCTGGGATACCCACGGTCTACCAGCTGAGGTCGAAGCTGAACGTCAGCTAAAGATTTCGGGACGCCCGGAGATTGAAAAATACGGCATCGATAAGTTCAACGATTATTGTCGCCGTTCGGTTTTGAAATACACCAAAGAGTGGGAAGCCTATGTGACTCGTCAGGCCCGCTGGGTTGATTTTGAAAATGACTACAAGACTCTTGATGCTCCTTACACCGAGAGTGTGCTCTGGGCTTTCAAAGAACTTTACAAAAAAGGTTTGATCTATGAAGGCTTTAAAGTCTTGGCATACTGCTACCGCTGTGAGACACCGCTTTCAAATCATGAGCTGCGGATGGATGAGGATGTCTATCAAAATAGGCAGGATCAGACTGTCACAGTAACTTTCCCAATCACCGAAGGCAAATATGCAGGTGTGAAGATACTGGCATGGACAACAACACCGTGGACATTGCCGACAAACCGCTCGAATGCGCGCGTGCTATGGGCGCTGATGAAACCATCAATATCGCCAAAAACTCGGAAGCACTCGCGCCATTCGCTGTGAACAAAGGCGTGTTCGATGTGATGTTGAACACGGCGCAAAGCTATGGCACCGCCTTTGTCGTGGTGACGCACGATGCCCATTTGGCGGCGCGCTGCAGCCGTGTGTTGCGATTGGACAGGGGCGTGCTGCAGCCATGACCGTGCAGTGGATTGACAGCCATTGCCACTTGGATGCCCCAGAGTTTGCGCACGATCGTTTGGAAGTTTTAAAGCGTGCACTAGCGCAAGGTGTTGCGGCTTGTGTCATGCCTGCCGTTCAGGCCAAAGACTTTGAACCACTGCGTCAATTTGCACGCAGCACGAATCAGCCCTACGCATTGGGCATTCATCCTTTGTATGTGCCTCAAGCCCAAGTGTCTGACTTGGCTTTGTTAGAACAGCATTTGCAATCGGCTTTGTCTTTGAATGAAGAGGGCACTGCAAGCGATCCACGTTTGGTCGCCTTGGGTGAAATCGGCTTGGACTTTTGGGTGCCCAGTTTGTGTGAGCCTGCCATGCGAGACAAGCAAGAATTTTTTTACAACGCGCAGTTGAAGCTGGCCAAAACCTACAAGCTGCCTGTCATCCTGCACGTGCGAAAGTCGGCCGATGCGCTGCTGAAGGGATTGCGCCGATGCCAAGTTCAAGGTGGCATTGCCCATGCGTTCAATGGCAGCTTGCAACAAGCGCAGGTGTTTGTTGAACTGGGTTTTGCATTGGGCTTTGGCGGCGCCATGACCTACGAGCGCGCCTTGCAATTGCGTCAATTGGCCACGACCTTGCCTTTGGATGCCATCGTGTTGGAAACCGACGCACC
>RHAS01000179.1 GCA_010028615.1 Actinomycetota bacterium | reverse complement strand
TCAGGGTAGTGCCACTAACCGGTCTAACCACCCCACTTCTTACCGCCGGTGGTTCATCGCTTTTAGCTAACTGGATAATCATCGGATTACTTCTCCGTTTATCCGACACCATGCCTAAAGCTGGGACGGTGAGCGAATGAGACCGGAGATTAAACGAGTAGCGAACCTGATCATGCTCATGTTCCTCAGTTTGTTTATCGCGGCAAGTGCGATGCAGGTTGTTAACGCGGACTCGCTCAATAACGATTCGAGAAATCAGCGAGCTGTCTATGACGGATATAAAACTCAACGTGGATCGATTCTGGTTGACAACAAACCGATAGTTGAGTCGGTGCGGACCTATGATGCATACCACTACTTGCGAAAGTATTATTCAGCGAAGTATGCATCGGTGACCGGATACTACTCACTGTTTCAAGGTAGAAATGGTTTGGAAAATTTTCTAGACAGTTCACTTCGTGGTGATAACTCCGCGCAATTCTTTGAACAGGTGAATGCTCTCTTCTCAGGTAACCCGGTTACCGGTGCATCAGTTGAACTAAGTCTTGATGATGAACTGCAGCAGATTGCCTGGGATGCACTTGGCAAAATGAAGGGATCGGTAATCGCAATAGAACCAACTACCGGAAAAATTCTGGTGATGGTTTCAAAGCCGAGCTTTGATCCGAATCTGCTATCAACTCACATCGTTTCCGATGCTTCTGCTAATTACAAAAAACTAATTACAAGTAAGAATGCGCCGTTGGTAAATAGATCGGTAGACGCACTCTACGCACCTGGCTCGGTGTTCAAGTTGGTAGTTGCCGCAGCTGCTTTCGAATCAGGTGAATACACTCCTGATTCGGTGTTACCTAACCCCAGAACCTTTACCTTGCCAGGCACCGAAACTGTAATTACAAATTCTGGTGAAGGTCGCTGTGGTGGTGCCAAAACAGTTTCGATTGCAACGGCGCTTAAGCTCTCCTGTAATGTTCCGTTTGCTCAGTTAGGAATTGCTTTAGGTCAAGACAAAATTGCTGAACAGGCAAGAAAGTTCGGCTTTGGTGAGAGCATCAGCATTCCACTAAAAACAACCGCGAGCAGCTACCCGAGTGATCTAGACGATGCCCAAGTAGCGCTGACTGCCTTTGGTCAGTTTGATGTTAGGGTTAGCCCAATTCAAATGCTTCTAGTTAGCTCGGCGATAGCCAATGATGGTGTGGCAATGAAGCCGTACCTGGTTGACCAAATCTTCACTGCAAATCTGACGCTGCTTAGTGAAGCTAGCCCTGAAGAACTAGATCGAAGCATGACCACCAGCACCGCCGAGAAACTAAAGAAAATGATGATTCAGGCTGTCTCTAATGGCGTGAGTTCAAACGCTCAAATTCCTGGAGTTAAAGTAGCGGGTAAAACCGGAACTGCTGAAAATGGACCCGGTGACCCCTATACACTCTGGTTCACTGGCTTTGCCCCTGCAGATAAACCACAGGTTGCCGTTGTTGTCGTTGTTGAAGACGGTGGTGGCTTGGGTCAGTCAGGACGAGGAAATAGTTTGGCTGCTCCAATAGCTAAAAAGATTATGCAGGCGGTGTTGAATAAATGAATCCTGAAGAAGGAAAGATCTACGGTGGACGCTACCGTTTGGTAAAACGTATCGCTACCGGTGGCATGGGTGAGGTTTGGCAAGCGCAGGACGAAATCATTCTTCGTCAAGTTGCCATCAAGATTTTAAAACAGCAGTATCTAGGTGATCCGGATTTTCTAGAGCGATTTAGAACCGAAGCAAAACATGCGGCCATGATCAATAATGACGGTATCGCTAACGTCTATGACTACGGTGAGGATGAAGGTAGTGCTTACCTAGTAATGGAATTAGTTCCTGGTGAATCACTGTCATCGATTTTAGAAAGAGAAAAAACTCTTCCTGAGCAACAGGTAATTTCAATAATTGCGCAAACTGCATTAGCTCTAGATGCTGCTCACCGTGAAGGTTTGGTGCATAGAGATATAAAACCGGGTAATTTACTAATTACCCCAGAAGGTTCAGTAAAGATCACTGATTTTGGTATTGCACGTGTTGCCAACCAGGTTTCTCTCACTCAAACCGGTCAGGTGATGGGCACCGTTCAGTATCTTGCTCCTGAGCAAGCCACTGGAAAACCTGCTAGCGCCTCGGGAGATATCTATTCGCTTGGCATTGTCGCTTATGAAGCTCTCTCCGGTAAAAGACCATTCAAAGGTGAGAACCAAATGGCCATTGCCATGGCGCAAATAAACGAAACTCCGCCACCACTTCCAGAAGGTCTTGATCCACGGCTAGTAAAACTTGTCCTTGACTGCATGGCTAAAAAGCCAGACCAGAGGCCAAGCTCTGCACTAGAACTAGC
>RHAS01000178.1 GCA_010028615.1 Actinomycetota bacterium | reverse complement strand
GCTTGCTGACCGATTACACAACGCAAGAACCTGGGGTTTTGTCCCTGAAGAAAAAGCTAGAAAGAAAGCCCAGGAGACTCTTGAAATATATGCTCCTTTGGCCCACAGACTAGGTATCAGCACAATAAAAACTGAGCTTGAGGACATTTCCTTTAGCGTTCTCTATCCCAAGGTTTATGACGAAATCGTGAATCTCGTCCGACAGAGATCGCCCAAGCGTGAAGAGTTTATCCAAGGTGTAATTAGCGCAATTGAGGATGACCTGAAAGAAAACAAGGTAAAGGGAAAAGTAGCTGGAAGGCCTAAACAGTACTACTCGATTTATCAAAAAATGGTAGTTCGGGGTCGTGAATTCGATGACATTTATGACTTAGTCGGCATCAGAGTAATCGTTCCGGAGGTTAAGGACTGCTACGCAATTCTTGGATCTATTCACTCGCGTTGGAACCCAGTTCCAGGTAGATTCAAAGATTACATCGCAATGCCGAAGTTCAATCTCTACCAGTCACTACACACGACAGTGATTGGACCAAGCGGAAGACCAGTTGAGATTCAAATTAGAACTCAAGAAATGCACAACCGAGCCGAATATGGTGTTGCTGCTCACTGGAAATACAAAGAGGGAAACGCCCAGGCCAAGCTTTCCTCGGAAGAAGACTTGGTTTGGCTCAAGCACCTTTCGGACTGGCAACATGAGACAGCGGACCCAAGTGAGTTCCTGGATGCACTTAGATTCGAAATTGGCGCGAAGGAAGTCTACGCCTTCACACCTAAGGGCCGAGTGATCGGCTTGGCTCGTGGATCTACTCCAGTTGATTTCGCTTATGCGGTGCACACCGAGATTGGTCACCGCACTATGGGCTCGAAGGTTAACGGGCGTTTAGTTCCATTAGAAACCCCGCTGCAATCCGGCGATGTTGTGGAAATTCTTACCTCAAAATCACAGGATGCCAGCCCGTCCCAAGACTGGTTGCAGTTTGTTCAGACTCAACGGGCCAAATCAAAAATCAAAGCCTGGTTTAGCGCAGAGCGCAAAGACGATGCCATCGAGCGGGGTAAGGATTTACTTGCCAAGGCACTTAGAAAGCAGAATTTGCCTATCCAGCGGGCACTTGCCACCGATAGCTTGCTAAAGATAACCAGTGACCTTAGATATGCCGAACCAGCTGATCTGTATGCCGCGATAGGGGATAATCACATCTCAGCCCAATCAGTGGTTGAAAAGATGGCGTCCTCGCTAGCACAAGACGAAGAATCAGAAGAGCCAGTCTTTGAGTTGCCGGCCAACACCGCTGCCTTGAACCGCGTTAGAAATAGTGATTCCGGTGTTCTGGTAAGAGGCGACGCCGATGTGATGGTCAAACTTGCTAGATGCTGTACTCCAGTTCCAGGGGATGCAATCTTGGGATTCATCACTAGAAATTCAGGTGTTTCGGTCCATCGAGAAGATTGCAAGAATGCAGATGATCTCCGGGCTCAATCTGAACGACTTATTGAAGTCAGTTGGGAACCTACCGCCAAATCACTATTTTTGGTACAGATCCAGATCGAGGCGCTGGATCGTGGTGGATTACTCAGCGATGTCACACGGGTACTCAGCGAACACCATGTCAACATTCTTTCGGCATCGGTTTCAACCAGAGCAGACCGAGTCGCACTTTCTCGCTTTGTGTTCGAAATGGGAAATCCAGCGGCTTTAGATGCTTTGCTCAACGCCGTAAGGCGCATTGATAATGTCTATGACGTTTATCGAGTAAAAAACGGCTAAATCTATTTAATTACGTCGAGCCAAGAGCGCTTTGTCTCTAACTCGGAATTAATTTTCTCAACGAGCTGTTCGTTTCCGCTTGACTTAGCCTCGCCAAGTTCCTTCTCTAATTTAGAAATAGCATCCTCGAGTTGACTCTTAAGACTGTTTGTTCGATCGATTGTGGTCGGATCAGACTTACGCCAATTTTCCTGTTCGATGTTTCGAATCTTTGTTTCTACGGCTCTTAGCCTGTCCTCAACCTTGCGAACACTATCGCGCGGCACTTTTCCGGCCTTCTCCCATCGAGCCTGGATAGATTTCATGGCAGACTTTGCAGCTTCAAGGTCTTTATCTGGATCGAGGGCTTCTGCTTCACCTAGAAGAGTAAGTTTAACTTCAAGATTTGCAGCGAAAGCCGCCTCCTCGACGGAACTCTTTTCAGCTTTTGCAGCGTAGATTGCATCACCTGCGGCCTTAAATCTTTCCCAAAGCCCATCATCAGAGTTTGACTTAGATTTTGGCAAGGCTTTCCAATCAGCGAGTAAGGCTTTGTATTCGCTGACGGCATCCGCTCCTTTTGATACTAGAGCTTCAGCTTTTGTGACAATCTCGGTTCTGGCAGTCTTGCTCGCCTTTA
>RHAS01000177.1 GCA_010028615.1 Actinomycetota bacterium | reverse complement strand
TAACTAATCCGGCAAAGCTATCGGCAAAAGTCAAAATCAAAATGCTTGGGATAAATATTTTGGCATCACCTGATGCAATCAGGTAAGCACAGATCGTGCCAATAGGTAGAAATACCTCACCGTAGGTTTTTCGGCTCACAGCGTGCACTGCGGTGAAAATTCTAAACCTTTGAGAGATAAGCGTTCCCACTAACGAAATCACCACCAGGCTTAGAAACCAGTTGCCAGGTAGTAATGAGAAGTTGAGTATCGCGCAGAGTCCAGTAAAGATGTGGGCTATACGCCTAGTAATTTCAGCAGATAGCCGAAATTTACGCTTAATGACCTCCAAGGTAACCAAAAGCGCGATGTATAAAAGCGCTAGCAATACTGCTTGCAGCAGTGTGTCCATTTATCTTTCCCCCACGATTGCAAACAGCGGTTTCCCAGTTTGCATCTTTCTTTTTATTGCCTTGCGGCTTGACCTATTTAGCCGCTTGGTAATAAATCGGCCACGGCTAGCTATTACTGCTCCTAGCAGGTTTGTTTTCTTGGCATTCCAGACTGTTTGCACATAGCGAATCAGAGCAGGATCGTAACTGGCTAGAAGCATCCGTTCTTTGCGGCTGGCAACCAGATTCATCAACGCCGTAAAGACTTCAGCGCTTCTGAATTCGGGTTTCACATAAACCATGCCAACTTCACAGAGGTTATCTGTCAACGATTCAACCGCGGCCCAGCCAGCTAGTTTGTCTGAGACAAAGACAAGAGCAAGGCCGCCCTCATTTGCCAGTTCATTCAAGGTTTCTAAATTGCGTGGAGTCAACTCGGGTTGTTTGCTACTGATTTCGAATATCTCTTGAACAATGGATTTTTGTCTAGTTGGCGGAATATCGAAGCTGGCTTTCACAGCCATAACAATCCTCCGAGACCGATAAGCACCGATACCGGTAGCCAGAAGATCAGCACTCCTGTTTTTCTAGTCTTGATATTTGAAATTTGACCTATTGCCAAAAGCGATAAGAAAGCGGCAACCATGTATGTCCAGTAGTTTGTCTGATCAAAATCGGTTAGTTTCTGAATTAAGAAAATGAGGAATGTGGCCAAAGATAGATGGCAGGTAATAATTCCCCTGTAATAAAGCACTTCACCTTCTGTTTCAAATCCTTTGACATTGAAAAGCGCTAATCGAAGAATGCCAAAGGCAAGAATTAGGAAACCAACTACCATCCCGATTGGGCCAGGAATTAGATAAAGCGCAGTGACCAGTGCGGCCAAGACAGAGTAGTTAATGACATCGGAAAGAGAATCAAGCTGCCTTCCAAATTCGGAAGTTCTTTTCAATTTTCTAGCTAGAAAGCCATCTAGAACATCCAATTGGAAAGCTATCGAAGCGAGAACTACAGTGAGCTTGTGGTTACCGGCTAGTAGAAAGCCAATAGCAAACCAAGAAGCAAGAATGCTTGCGAAGGTTACCAAGCCCGGTAACCCAATGGTTTTAGCAAGTTCCTGATAGCGCTTCACTTTTTGATTATCCCCGTGTTTCCGTTGATAGTGACGATTTGACCCGTGGCAAGATACTCGGTAGCACCTATTGCCGCCACGATGGCTGGAATGCCAATTTCGCGCGCGATGATTGCAGCATGGGATAAAGCGTTACCTCGCTCGGCAACTATTCCTGCGGCTTGGGTAAACAACAAAGTCCAACCCGGATCGATGTAGTGAACAACCAGGATTTTTCCGCGAACATCTGCCTTTGCGTCAAATTCTTTCAACACGATTACCTCGGCGGTAATTTCCCCTGGGGCCACGCCATTTCCAGCTATGCCATCTTCACCTGCTACCGCTTCAACGTTGACCTGGTGCATGCCGGCGATTCGGCCAGATCCCCTGACCGCGAGTGTTTTCTCTTTTAACGCGTAGCTTTCGAAGGCGGTTTTTCTAGCTGCCACGATCGGCTTGGCATCTAGGATTGGAGCATGGGTGCCAACTAGTTCGTCGACCTCAGTATCGGTTAGCCAATAGATATCTCTAGCTGTTTCGATGATTCCTTCAGTAGCTAGTGCCTTACCAACCGCATCGAAGCCTTTGCGGGAGAGATTGAAGGTCTGGGCTCGGTTGAACCTGAAGCGCTCTCGCCAGTCGATGGCCCTTCGGGTGTTCTTGGCAACCAGGCGAATCAGCGGCCGCAACAGAGGGGATTTGTCAGTCGGCCACTCAAAGTTACGCTTAGTGGTGCTCGGCGAAGCATCTATGCCAGATTCAGCCGATTTGAGAGCCAGTTCCAGTACTGTGAACAGCCGGTCAGTTAATCTTTCGTTTTCAAGTTTTAGTTCACCAGGCGTTCTAGCCCCGAACTCGTTTATGTATTCATCAGCAGCCTGCACTATCTGCGGCCAGTATGGTGATTCTGGCAAATCT
>RHAS01000176.1 GCA_010028615.1 Actinomycetota bacterium | reverse complement strand
TCGAGACAAAGTGGGTATATTGGCTGATGAAAATTCACTGCCTGGATTTGCCGATTGGGCAGAACAATTGATTGCCGAGTCGACCGGTAAGGACGAAAAAGGTATTCTGCCGGTTGCTCTGACTGCAGAATCAATTGAATTAGGGGCCGGTTTTGACGATTTGGTATTGGTTTCGGTTTCAGAAAGCGACACTTTCTCTTCCCCCGCTCCTGCTCTAATCGGCGGCAGATTAGGCGAACAGTTTTTACTCTGGGAGTATGCAACGGCTGTTGCATCCAGGTTGATCCAAGTAAATCCGTTTGATCAACCGGATGTAGAGTCAGCCAAGGTTGCAGCAAGAGGGATGCTAACCAATAAGGCCGAGCGAGTATCACCAGCTTTCAGTGAAGAGGGCTTCAGCGTAAGCGCTAAGGGTATTTCGCTTGATGAGGACGAAACCGTCACATCTGCTATCAGAAAGTTACTAGACAGCGTTTCTTCAGATGGATACGTGAGTGTCCAAGGTTATTTGAATCGTAAAGCCGAATTCGACGTTGATCGCTTGAGAAATCTATTGGTTGAGAAAACAAACCGTCCAGTTACTTTCGGTTTTGGTCCGCGCTTTTTGCATTCAACAGGTCAGTATCACAAAGGTGGGCCTAGAAACGGTGTATTTCTCCAGCTAATTGCAGAAACCGACCGCGATCTAAAAGTTCCGTCTCGTGATTTCAGCTTTGCTGAACTGATTAGTGCTCAAGCGGAAGGCGATGCCAAGGTATTGGCTGATCTTGGACGGCCAGTACTTAAAATCGGTTTAGCAAGCCCAATCGAAGACTTCGCACGTCTTATTCAATTGATAGAGAGAATCTAGAGTGGCTGGAGTGAAGCTTGGTCCGGGTTTAAACCCGCTGCGCGACCCAGACGATCGCAGACTCAATCGAATTGCAGGTCCTGCTGGATTGATTATCTTCGGTGTAACCGGAGATCTAAGCCGCAAAAAGCTAATGCCCGCGGTCTATGATCTAGCTAACCGCGGTTTGTTGCCGCCAGGCTTTTCACTTGTCGGTTTCGCTAGGCGCGATTGGGAGGACCAAGATTTCGGCAAAGTAGTGCATGATGCTGTTCGCCAATATGCCAGAACCCCTTGGAGTGAAGAAGTCTGGGCACAACTATCCCGAGGAATCAGATTTGTCAGTGGAGAATTCGACGATGATGCCGCTTTTGATCGGCTTCGTGAAACTATTGAAAGCTTGGACAAAGAACGTGGCACGAACGGAAACCACGCGTTTTATCTAAGCATTCCGCCTAAGGCTTTCCCAATTGTCACCCAGCAACTCTCCCGTTCTGGATTAGCAGATCCAAAGCCAGACCAGTTTAGGCGAGTTGTGATCGAGAAGCCTTTCGGGCATGATCTGCAATCCGCAAGAGAACTGAATGAGGTAGTTGAATCGGTATTTCCAGCTGACTCAATTTTCCGAATTGATCACTATCTCGGCAAGGAAACTGTTCAGAACATTCTTGCTTTGCGCTTTGCAAACCAACTGTATGAACCGCTTTGGAACAACAATTACATTGACCACGTCCAAATTACTATGGCGGAAGACATCGGAGTCGGCGGACGAGCTGGTTACTACGACGGGATCGGCGCTGCAAGAGACGTTATCCAAAACCACCTGCTACAGCTTTTAGCTCTAACAGCGATGGAAGAGCCAGTCTCATTCGACGCGGCAGACCTACGAGCTGAAAAAGAAAAAATTCTTTCGGCGGTAACAATTCCCAAGGATTTGGCTAAATACACCGCTCGCGGTCAATACACCGGTGGTTGGCAAGGTGGCGAGCAGGTAACGGGATTTTTGCAAGAAGATGGAATGAACCCAAAATCCGTAACAGAAACCTATGCCGCGATGAAGCTCGAGATAAACACCAGACGCTGGGCAGGGGTTCCTTTCTACCTTCGAGCAGGAAAGCGTTTGGGTAGAAGGGTTACCGAAATTGCGGTTGTCTTTAAAAGAGCCCCACAGCAGCTTTTTGAAGCCAGTCAAACTTCAGCACTTGGTCAGAATGCCCTTGTGATCAGAGTCCAACCCGACGAAGGTGTCACTATTAGATTTGGCTCGAAGATTCCTGGTGTTGGCATGCAGGTTCGCGATGTAACCATGGACTTTGGCTATGGGCACGCTTTTACTGAAGCATCGCCAGAGGCATATGAAAGATTAATTCTGGATGTCTTACTTGGCGAACCACCGTTGTTTCCACGCCACGAAGAAGTTGAGCTGTCTTGGAAAATTCTTGACCCCATTGAGAAATTCTGGGCAGCTAACGGAAAGCCAGAACCATATCGACCTGGCACCTGGGGTCCTGCTTCGGCAGATCGAATGATGGCACTTGATGGCAGATCCTGGAGGCGACCATGATCAAAAA
>RHAS01000175.1 GCA_010028615.1 Actinomycetota bacterium | reverse complement strand
TCAGAACCGATGCTGTTGGCAGCGCGTGTTGTTGGATTGAAGGAAATAAAACTTACCTTCGACAATGATTTTAATCTTGAAACAGAAAAATCAAAGTTTGTTTTGAAAGACTCACTCAACCAGCCGGTAGATGTGGCTAGCTTCTCGGCCCTAACCGGAAATGCTACAGCGGGATTCACTACCACGATGACGCTTGTTGAGAACGTTCGTATTGGAAGTGTCTATACGGTTAGCCACCCTAACTACGGTGAGCAAGAATCGGATCTTGGTTCACTTTGGAATCTTCAAGAATTTAACAATCAGTTCTACTATTCAGGAAATGATCTAGGTAATACTTACTCTGCTGAAAAGACAGACTTTAGAGTTTGGGCTCCAACTAGCGATCAGTTAGAACTTGTTACCTATGCTGATGCAACTTCAACTGAGCCAACCAATGTCTATGAGATGAATCAAGACGTCAAGGGAACCTGGACCTACACTCTCAACGGCAATCAAGACGGAACTATTTACATGTATCGGGCAAAGTTCGGTATCAAAGTAAATGAAGCAATTGACCCGTACGTCAGAGCAACCACGATTAACGGTGACCGCGGTGTTGTGGTTGATTTAGAATCCACTGATCCAGTTGGCTGGGATGAACATCAGCGACCAAATAACTTCTCAACTGGCAATCCAACCGATGCAATTGTCTATGAGCTGCACGTTAGAGATTTGTCAATTGATAAAACTAGCGGTATTTCAGCAGCTAATAAGGGTAAGTATCTAGCCTTTACCGAGCCAAACACGAAATACACCTCTAAGGGAAAGACCACGCTTACTGGCCTTTCTTCGATCAAGGATCTAGGTGTAACGCACGTTGAGTTGCTACCTGTTTACGATTTCGGCTCGGTCGATGAAACTGGGGAAGGAAACCAGTTCAACTGGGGTTATGACCCGAAGAACTACAACGTGCCTGAAGGTTCATACTCGTCTAATCCCGCCGATCCAAAGGCCAGAATTAGAGAACTAAAGACCGCTATCAAGTCAATGCACGATAACAAGCTGCGTGTGATTATGGATGTGGTCTATAACCACGTTCAGGACAGCACCAACTTCTCCTTCGAGAAGCTAGTACCGGGTTATTGGTATCGTCGTGATGCGACTGGTACGAAAACAAGCGGTTCTGGCTGTGGAAATGACACCGCTACCGAACACCCAATGGTTAGCAAATACATCCAGGACTCAGTTCGCTATTGGACTGAAGAGTACAAGATGGATGGATACCGATTTGACCTAATGGGTCTAATCGATATCACCACCATGAATGCGATTCGCACCCAGCTAAACGAAATCGACCCGACCATCATCACACTTGGTGAGGGCTGGGACATGGGTACGCTACCTAGATCAGAACGAGCAACATTCAATAACAGTTCAAAGATTCCAGGCATTGCGACTTTCAACGCCATTATTCGCGATGGAATGAAAGGTGGAGTTTGGGAAGATGACCAGCAAGGTTGGATCAGCGGTCGTTACGGTCAGTTTGCAAGTATCCAGTCTGGAATTGTCGGTAACGCCCCATTCCCAGGTCTAGCTGGAGAGTGGATTGGCGGCATCGAGCCAGGACAAACTGTCAACTACATCGAGTCTCACGACAACGCGACATTCTTCGACAAGCTAAAAATGAGTACCGGATTTACTAGGCTCACAAAAGCTAGTGATAAGGCAAAAGCTGAGGCATTATTAGCCGAGCAGCAGAAAATCGGAACTGCAATTCTGTTTGTTTCTCAAGGAATTCCATTCCTGCACGCGGGACAAGAGTTTATGCGCACCAAGTGGGATCCTGCCACCAAGAAGTTCAACAAGAACAGCTATAACTCCACTGACACCGTGAACTCACTCAAGTGGGGTAATCGAATTACCTACGCCTCGCAGGTCAATTACATCAAGGGTATGATTACGCTGCGCAAAGCGCACAAAGCTTTCCGTATGACCTCAGCCGACAAGATAATGGATAATCTAGAATTCCTAGATGGCACATTTGGTCAATTGGGTTGGAAGATCAACGGTAAGGCAGTTGGAGATAGCTGGTCTAACGTTGTTGTCCTGGCTAACTCAGATCCTAAGAAGACAGCAACTTTCTATGTTCCTAAAGGCTCATACAAGGTCGTAGTTGATAAGAACACTGCAGGAACTAAGACACTGAGAACTTTGAACGTAGCAGGAAAGTCAACCGGTAAGGTTACTGTCCCAGCTCTTTCATTGATTGTCATGTGGAAATAATTTAGAACCTCTAGAGTAAACAGCTAAAACCTCGGTGGCTAGATAGCCATCGAGGTTTTGCTTTGTTAGGTCTTGAGAGAGCAGAACAGCGTCAAAGGGTTCGCCAACACTAAGCGTGCCGTCGGATTCATTCCTGAACA
>RHAS01000174.1 GCA_010028615.1 Actinomycetota bacterium | reverse complement strand
GTGATACTTATCGCCGTTGAAATCATCGGTATATGAATACCACATCAGATCGCCACGCTGCGCTTCTTTGATTGGCACCAATCTGCGCTTAGCGGCCATGTTATAGAACTGGTTGGTTGCAGAGTGAGTTCCAATATATATTCCAGCCGCCGCGTAACTTGCTTTGGTGATACCGCTGCAGTCCCAAACGTTTGGCCCCATACCGCCTAATACATATCTTTCACCAAGTTGCTCTTTAGCAAAGTTATAGGCAATCTCAACTTTGGTTTCATTAGGTGGGCCAACGTCATACAAACTTGGTGCATCAATTGGTCCGGTTCCATTGTTTTGTCTTTGCTCATCAATCAAACCTTGAATGCGCTGACGCATCAGGCTCTCACTGATATCTTCCAGCCTGGCCAGCTGCGCTACAAAAGTTCGGTTGAGTCTTTTTTGCTCATCGACTTTTGCCTGCAGAGCATTTGCTGCTGCCTGTGCTTGGCGAAGCGCTTCTTTAGCGACAGCGGTTTTTTGAGCCAACTCTTTTTTGGCATCGCGCAATTGATCTTCTAGAGACTGGGCATACTGCTGTCGTTGAATTGCGGCTTTATAAATCTGATCAGATGACTGAGCGATTTTTTCTTGGGCACCGAGCTGATATAAAAGGTTTCCAGCTTTATCTGAATTTAGAAATAAGTTCAGCGATGTTCCGGCAGCACCATCTCGCCACATCTGGCTGGCAATTCTGCCTAATTGAGTTTTGGCAGCTTTTGCTTCCGCGGTAGCAGCATCGACTTTCTTCTGCAGAATTTCAACCTTGGCCGCTACAGCATCTTCTTCGTCTTTAGCCTGGTTATATTTTTCGGCCTTAAGCATGGCTTGCTTTTCCAAAATCAGCTGCTCATCGGTTAGATCAGCGATGATGCCCTGGATGCGCTTAATCATGGCCTTTTTCTTGGCCACGTTCTTCCTGGCGTTCTCCACTTCCTGCTGGGTGGGGTAGTTAGGCTCTGCCTGGGCCGAAGGCAACATGGCTGGGGCAATGAACAGGCTTGAAATAAGGACCGTGCCGAGGACTAGCTTGCGCCATGATTTCATGGTCAACTCCTCCTCGGGGCTAAAAATAGAGTGCTTTTATCTAAACTAACATCGGCTAAGCGCTTTAGGCAGGTTGCCTGAGCCCGAAAAACCAAGTAACCTTGACCATTGGTGCTTGTTAAGCTCCATCGCTTTGACGGCCCCATCGTTTAGAGGCCTAGGACGCTGCCCTTTCACGGCAGTAGCACGGGTTCGAATCCCGTTGGGGTCACGAAAGCGTTGGGTTAGATGAGTACTGTAAGGTCCTGTAGCGCAGTTGGTTAGCGCGCCGCCCTGTCACGGCGGAGGTCGCGGGTTCAAGTCCCGTCAGGATCGCTGCGATGAAAATCGCTCAGCCTAAATTTAGGTTGAGGCTGGATAGCTCAGTTGGTAGAGCGAACGACTGAAAATCGTTAGGTCCGCGGTTCAATCCCGCGTCCAGCCACGCTCATGCGTAGATTTCTCTCCCCAATGCCTAATGCGACATTTTCTTTGCCGAGACTAGGCTAATAAAGTCAAAAACAGCCCTAAGTCGGCTTTTAGAAAGAAGTAAATAATGGCGCCTCTGGCTCGCCTTCGTTGGATCGGCCTGGTTTTCATTTCCATGGCGATCTCTTTGGTAATCATCGACGGAACAATCGTCAACACAATATTTCCTAAAATCATCACCGCGCTAAATATCAACAGCGTTGAAGTGCAGTGGGTGCAGGAAAGCTACGTATTAGTTTTTGCCGCCCTGCTTTTAGTGTGGGGATCGGTAGCCGACCGGATTGGTCGAAGAAGATTACTGGTTATCGGTATCTTGATTTTTATCGCTGCATCGGTTTGGGCTGGTTATTCAGACAGCGCTACCCAAATGATTCTTGCCAGAATTCTTCAAGGCTTCGGCGGATCCATGGTGCTACCAACCACCTTGTCTCTGGTGAATGCAAACTTCCAAGGCAAAGAGCGAGGAATAGCTTTTGCTGTTTGGGGTGCAACCATCGGTGGAATGGTAGCGGTTGGCCCAGTACTAGGTGGTTGGCTTGCTACCAGCTTCGGCGAAGACGGCTGGCGCTTGGCATTCAACATCAACCTGCCAATCGGTATTTTGATTGTTGCCGGATTGCTGTTATTTGTTAAGGAATCCAAAGTTGAACAGCGCACTGGTTCGCCAGATATCATCGGCGCTGTTTTATCAGTACTGATGTTTCTCACCTTGGTATTTGGTCTGATTGAAGGCCGCACCTACGGATGGTGGAGTGTTAACGAGGAATTCGTTGTTGGCTCTTGGAGCTGGGGCGATCCAGGCTTCTCGGTAATCCCAGTTTCTCTCGTGCTCTCGGTTGTCTTCGGAGTAATCTTTGTGCTCTGGGAGA
>RHAS01000173.1 GCA_010028615.1 Actinomycetota bacterium | reverse complement strand
GATATCCGGTTGCGACAAATGTGTAGCTGGAGAATGCTGTATCTGCTGTGGTATTAACCGATGCGCCAGTTGGATTTTCAGCTGTGAACACTGGTGCTGCAGTAACTTGAGGAGAGACAACAGAATACTCAAGTGTCGTGCCATTGCTGTCGGAAGCAGTTACTGCATAGCGGAAATACTTACCGACATCGGTAGCCGAAGTTGTGTAGTTTCCTGTAACTGCAGGAGAAACATCAGTAAATGTAACGCCGTCAGTTGAGACTTGCCAAACTTTCTTGGAAATTGTGGGCACTGCGTTTGTTACAGACGTCCAGGTACCTATCGCCGGAGTCCAGGTCTGCCCAACAAATGCTTTTGTTGAGTCGCTAAAACTTGGTTTTACCGATGCATCAGGGCCACGCTGGTAGGTAATCGCAATAAATCCTGAAGCTTTGCTTGTGTAGGTTAGTGTTCCACCGGTAGGAACGAGAGAAGTTCCGGCTCTAGCAGAAGATCCACCCCCAGATCCGTCACCTCCACCTGATGATCCCGCTCCACCAGCAACACCACCACCACCAGCTCCACCGCCGCCACCGTCACCGTTGAAATTAGCACCGTTGCCACCATTGGTTCCAGCCACAGTTGCTCCAGCGATAGCACCTGCTGCTCCGTTGCTCGAGATGTTCGCGCCTGTTCCGCCAGCACCACCAGCAGCAACCGCAAGAACTTGAGCTTTATCTTCAAGTGCTACTACAGAGGCTGCACCGCCACCGCCACCGGCACCCGAACAACCAGTAGAACCAGCGTTACCGCCTTTTCCACCGGCATATTGTCCAGTCCAACTCGATGCACCACCGAGTGCTCCGCCCCAGCCCGTAACACAGCCAGAAGCGCCTTCGCCAGCAGCTCCTACATATAGATATAGAGGGTTAGTTGATGTAGTTGTGTAGTTGAAGGAAAATGAAGCACCATTACTTCCGGCACCACCAGGGCCACCTGCGTCGTTTCCGCCTTTACCACCAGCACCACCATTGACGCTGATTGTCAAGACTTGCCCAACTGCAGACGGTGAGAAAGTTTGAACAGAACCGTCAAAAGAGTAGGTGACAGTACATGTTGTAGTTGTACAGTCCTTCTCTCCATCAGCAGCAACAGCTGGCTTTATTGACGGGGTGAAAGTAATGATCCCAACTGTCATAAGCATCGACGAGAAGATTGAGATTAACTTAGATTGCTTCATTATGTAGATTTCCCTCAGGTTTGCTAGCGTTATTACACGCAGTTCAGGCAAAAGCCTACAAATTTTGACTGAAAGCGGATATTGAAAATTCGGTTAAGCGAACATATGCTTCACTGACTTTCACGCGAACATGAAAAAAGTTCGGAATGGCGAATAAATGAACAGTCCTTTGGTAATTGCCCATCGTGGTGCGTGCGGCTATCGCCCTGAAAACACCATTGAATCCTTCGAATTAGGGATTGCCCAAGGTGCTGATGGACTTGAGTTTGATCTTGTCACTACCAAAGATAAACAACTAATCATTCGGCATGAGAACGCTCTTTCCGGCACTACCGATATCGCAAACCGACCAGAATTTGCTGGACTATTCCGTTCTGGGATTGTTGAGGGTAAAGATATTGATGACTGGTACTCGGAAGATCTTAGTCTCGACCAAATAAAGCAATTGCGTGCAGTAGAAAGATTAGCCGAGCTTAGGCCAGGAAGCGCAAAATTCGATTCTCAATTTGTAATACCAAGCTTTTCCGAATTACTTGAGCAAGATTTTATTGCACAGAAAATTCTTGTTTGCGAAATTAAATGCGGCAGCCATCTAGAGAATCTTCAAGATTCAATTGGGTCATTAGCCGCTCAAGTAATTAGCGGTTCATCTGCGAAAAATCGAGAAGTGCAGTTCATAATCGAATCTTTTGATTTTGAGATTCTTATGCAAACAAAGCATGCTATGCAAAACAAGGGTTTATCGGCTCGCTACTTTTACGCATTGGACGATATCAGACTAGCTTCGGTAGATATTCAGTCGCTAAGCGCTCAAATCGATGGTTTAGCTATTTCGCTTGCGATGCTTCAGGCTGAACCGACCTGGGTTGAGCAGGCTCATAAATTTGGCTTAGAAATCTGGGTATACACCGCCAGAGCTGAAGAAGCCGATACCAGCATCGAGGCTTACTACGAAGAGATTATTCAAAGCGGAGTCGACGGTATTTTTGCCGATCAGCCAGATTTACTTAGGCGTGTTCTGCAAGATAGCAGAGGTTCTGCTTATGATTACTAGGTTATGAACGCTAATGAGGCAGCATTACTGGACGGGTTAAACCCCGAGCAGCGCGCTGCCGTAATTTACCGTGGGCCAGCTTTGCTAATTGTTGCTGGTGCTGGATCCGGTAAAACCCGAGTGCTAACCCACCGGATTGCCCATCTGCTAGCCAACCG
>RHAS01000172.1 GCA_010028615.1 Actinomycetota bacterium | reverse complement strand
ATGCCAAAGGTTGATCTCATACTGGCTAGGTGAAAATTCGTGGTTACCGGCAAACACTCCGATATTTAGTTGGTCAAGCATACGAATCAGATGCAGGAATACTCCATTTGGATCAACTAGTGCTCCAGTGGTATAGACGCGACCGGTTTTAGATAGTGAACGCTTAAAGCCACCATCTTCGGTGCGGTCGGCGATATAGAACTCAAGCTCTGGACCACAGACCGGTACCAAGCCGAGAGCGTTATAGGCTTCAATAACTTTGCGTAGCACGGTTCTGGGTGAAAACAGATTCGGTGACATATCTGGGTTTAGTGCATCGGCAACCGCGTAGGCCACACCTGGCTCCCATGGCATTGGGTGAATGGTTGCTGGGTCTAGTTGTGTAATTAGATCCTGTAGTCCATCTCCAGCGATACCTTCCGCATCTAGAACATCGCCACCGGTGGTGGTAACCCAAACTCCCTGGCAGAAAGCTGGTCCGTGACCAGCAGCTTTTTCTAGTTGGCTAACTAGTAGGTCTTTAGAACGGGTGATGCCTAAAACATCTGAGTAGATGATCCTAAGGACATCGATACCCTGCTCCTGAAGGTTCTCTCTCAATGCGGTCAGGTTGGTCGCCATGAAAACTCCTTTGTTTATCATTCGCATTCAAATGATATTTGGATAATACTTGCTAGTAGCCTTGATAAATAACGGTTATCCCAAAAAGTTATGAAGGATTTTATGAAAGCGCTGTTTATCCAACACGACCATGTCAGCCCAACCGGCTGGGTCGGAGAAGCTCTAACCCGTCATGGCTTTGAACTAACCGAAGTTCTGGTGGTTCCTGAAGCCCAGTTTGAAACTCCAAACGTTCCTTTTGAATTTCCTGATTTCAACGACTTTGATCTCCTTGTTCCACTAGGGGCGCCTTGGGGAGCCTGGGACGATGCCTGTATTGGTAACTGGCTCACTCCAGAACTTGACTGGGTAAAAAGTGCCATTGAAGCAGATAAGCCAGTACTTGGAATTTGCTTTGGTGGTCAACTGATGGCTAGAGCACTAGGTGGTTCAGTTGCCCCTGGCCCTAAAGGCGAAATAGGTTGGACGGCTATTTGGTCTGAAAGACAAGATCTGCTTTCTAATGGACCTTGGTTCCAGTTTCACTATGACCGCTGGCAGTTACCACCAGGGGCTATCGAGATTGCCCGTAACCCAATTGCATCGCAAGCGTTTTGGGGTGGTTTAAGAAGCGTCGGTGAAGATGGTCAAGATCCAGAAATTATGATGCAGCAAACCATCGCCGAAGACCCTGCTTCACGTGAAAGAACTTTCCACCTCATCGATAATTACCTATCGAAGGTAGCGAAACTTATCTAAGCGTTACCTTCACTGGAAAGCGCTTGATACCGTTTACAAAGTTTGAGCGCAGGTAATCAATTTCACCGACTCGCTCCATCTTGGAGATTCTAGACAATAGATCTTCAAACATGATGCGAACTTCTAGTCGCGCAAGTGAGTTACCCAAACACATGTGTGGTCCACCACGACCAAAAGCCATGTGCTCATTTGGGTTTCGGGTCACATCCATTTTGTATGGGTCAGTGAAAACTGAGCTGTCACGGTTACCGGATGCAAACCAAGGAACAACCTTGTCGCCTTCTTTGATTTTCACTCCCTGAAACTCAACATCTTTGGTTGCTGTTCTTCTGAAGTGATAAACCGGTGAAGCCAAACGAATAAACTCTTCAACTGCCCATGGAATAAGCTCTGGTTTTTCTTGGAGCAGAGCCATCTGATCTGGGTTTTCAATCAGGTAGTTCATGGTGTGTGAAATCGTGTGACGGGTCGTCTCGTTACCTGCCACAACTAATAGCAGGAAGTAGGTGTTGAAATCGCGCTCAGAAAGTGGGATACCATCTGATGGCACCTGGTTAATCAAAGTTGAAACTAAATCTTTGCCGTCTTTACCTTTGCGCTTAGCAGCTAGGTCTTGGCCATAGGCAAATACTTCTAGAGCTGCAGGGGACCTAAATGGCACTAGACGGTATTTTTCGCTTTCAGGGTCATCTAGCAAAACATCAGCGTGTTCTGGATCGGTGTTACCGATCATGCGGTTACCCCACTCAATCAACTTATTAGTGTCATGATCTGGAACATCCAGCATTCGAGCGAGCACTCTAATTGGAAAATCAGCTGCTACCTCATCAACGAAATCAAACTCACCTTTGGCAAATGCAGCATCTAGAGTTGATGCGGTAAGCCCTCTCAAGAATGTCTCGTAGCCGGATACAGCCTGTGGGGTGAATTCGTTTTGCAGCAGTCTTCTAAGCGCGCGGTGTCTAGCGCCATCAGTTTCAAGCAGAGACCTTCTGGCCTCTTCCTGCTCTGCGTCAACTTCTTCTAGGTTGGTGAAGTGCGTCGAGGTGAATGTCTCTGGATCGCGCAGGATCTTCACGATGTCGTGGTAGCGGGTGATT
>RHAS01000171.1 GCA_010028615.1 Actinomycetota bacterium | reverse complement strand
ATCAAGCCATAGCGCTTCAGTTGACTGTCCAGAATCAAGCTCATCAAGCTTTTGACTAAACATGTCATTTAGCCAAGTAAGTCGATCAATTCCAGTTACTTCGATTACTTTTTTAGTGAGTTCGACATAGGAATTTCCAGCCAAAAGTTCCCGCTGCTGGGTATTCGGGTTACCTGGAATGTGCTCCATAGCTAACCAACGCGATCTAATTCAACCGATACCAAAGGCACCAGTTGATCACGAACCGAGGTGGCAACCTCCATAATCCAAAACAGTTTTGTCACACCGTCTTTGGTGACTGTTCCATACATGCGCTCGGCATAGCCCCAACCTTTACCTGCTTCAATTAGGTGCATCGGCATATGTGATCCAGCCACGGTGCGCATATCAATTCGACCACTTTTTACCTGGCCGGCATAAAACTCGTAGGCTCCACCTGGGTGAATAACTGACGCCTCGATATCAAAGCCGCCTCTTGGGTTTCTAAGCTTCTCTAAATCCTCAGCGGTTTTTATATTTCTCTCACCAGAACCTGGCAGCAAAACTGGACCGTGATCTGAACTTTCTGCAGGTTTTGCCAAACGCCAGAAACCAAGTTCCGCGGGCAATTCAATATCGGTTTCAAGCAATCTAGATACGCTGTGATAGCTCAGATAGTTACCCTGACCTGCAGAAAAAGTTACGCGTTGTTGAAACTTGTGTTCGATGTGATCATCTTGTCCAAGATACTTACTACTAACTACGCCAGCACCCTCCCAGCTGCCAATAAGGAAAGCGAGCGGGTTTAACTCAACCGGTAAACCTTCTGGAAGAACGAACAACTAGCGTTGACCCTTGAAGAGTTTGTAGATAACCAGGATGCTGATTGCGCCAATAGCCAACCCGGCTAGAACCAGTAGTCCAGTGAAAAATAGATCGATAGGCATAAGACAAGTTTAAGGCTTTAGCAATATGTATAGGCCAGCAAGACCCAGAATTGCCCAGGATCCACCGGCGGCATAGATCAAACGCCAGACGATGCCGTTTGTGTGTGAAGAGAACAGGTGCACTAGGGACACTAGGGCTATCGAACCAGCCGCCAAGACTCCAAAGCCACGGATTGCATCTTTTTCGCTCAAAAAGACGATGGCTGAGGCGGCTCCTAAGCCAACCAGCAACCAAACCGAGCTGATCGCTATCCAGTCTTTGCGCATAAATCCATCTTGCCCCAAGCAGGTAGGATTAATGCATTAAAAGGGAGGCAAAATTGGCACATTTGCTCGTTCTGTCTGAGTCAGCAGATCACAGCATGCTGCCTGCTCTGGCCCTTTTGAGCCACAAGGTGCGCTTTATCAAAGCGGACCCGGTAGCCCTAATGAATGCTCCGGCTACCGATGTGGTGCTGCTAGATGCCCGAAAAGACCTAGTCAATGCCAAATCCCTAGCCAGCCTGCTAAAAACAACCGGGCTTTCCAGCCCGCTGATTCTAATTGTTAGCGAAGGTGGTCTAGCTGGGATATCCAGCGAGTGGGGTGCCGATGATTTCATGCTGGAAAGTGCTGGTCCAGCCGAAATTGATACTCGAATCAGACTGGCAATAGCCAAGATTATGGCCGAGGATTCCTTCGGCAAAATTCAAACCTCTGGCATCACCATTGATGAGGCTTCTTATTCGGCTAAGTTGCATGGCGAGCCCATGGATCTAACATTCAAGGAATTTGAATTACTAAAATTCCTCGCCCAGCATCCAGGTCGGGTTTTCACCAGAGACCAACTACTAAGTGAAGTCTGGGGCTACGACTATTTTGGTGGTACCAGAACAGTGGATGTTCATATAAGAAGGTTGAGAGCAAAACTTGGCGACCTTGAGGGCCTAATTAGCACTGTTAGAAACGTTGGCTACCGCTTTAATCTGGTTGTTGAAGATGAAGCCAGAATTTCAGGTGGCTACTAAAAGTTCAACTGAACTTAACCCGAAACTGCAAGGATAGGAACATGTCTGAAGAAACCATGGCAATACCGTTGCCACCTAGTGGTTTCGACCTACCTGAAGACAGATTTATTGATCGTGAACTTTCCTGGCTGGCCTTCAACGAAAGAGTGTTAGAACTTGCCGAGGATGAAAACCTTCCACTACTAGAGCGAGTTAACTTCGCCAGTATCTTCGCCTCCAACCTAGACGAATTCTTCATGGTGCGTGTTGCTGGATTAAAGCGCCGCATTGCAACTGGACTGGCTGTTATTTCAAGTAGTGGCTTCTCACCTGAGGAAGTGCTTTCACACATCAGCCGTGCTGCTCACCAACTGCAAGAGCGTCACGCCAAAGTCTTCCTAGAAAAACTGCAACCGGCTCTTGCTGAAAAAAGAATCCAGATAGTCAGTTGGGATTCACTCGACCAAGAAGAAAAAGAAAATCTAGCTGAGTACTACCGTAAACAGGTATTCCCAATTCTTACTCCGCTTGCTGTGGACCCGGATCAC
>RHAS01000018.1 GCA_010028615.1 Actinomycetota bacterium | reverse complement strand
ATCGCTGGCCAAACCGAGAAATTACAGCCAGATCTAAAAGATCTCATCGAGATTGTCGAGGCTTTGAAAGGCTCTGGTAAATCACTAAAAGATGCGGTTGGAGTTGTTGCCAAATTGGCAGGGGTTTCCAAAAGCGAACTTTATGACCAGACAATAGCGGCTCGAGCCGAATAGGATTAACTCTGATGACCGCCGAAAAGAACACTTTTTATATCACTACGCCCATCTTTTATGTAAACGATGCGCCACACATCGGTCACGCCTATACCGAGGTAGCCGCCGATGTTCTAGCTCGCTGGCATCGGGCTAGGGGCGAGGATTCTTTTCTTCTACTGGGTACCGACGAGCACGGTGAAAAAGTGTTGCGCACCGCCCAAGCCAATAACTCAACTCCTCAGGCATGGACAGACCGATTGGTGCATGATGCCTGGCTACCACTTTTGGAGACCATAGATATTGATAACCAAGACTTCATTAGAACCACTGAGGACAGGCATAAGCGTAACGTTCAGCGATTCATGCAAAAACTCTATGATGAGGGGTTTATTTATCAGGGGGCATTCAAAGGCGCATACTGCGTTGGCTGTGAAGAGTATAAGAACAAGTCAGATTTAGTTGAAGGCAGTGGGGAGTACCAGGGCCAAGAAGTTTGCGCTATTCACTCAAAGCCGGTTGAAGAGCTAGAAGAAACTAATTATTTTTTTAGACTCAGCCAGTTCCAGCAACCACTGTTGGATCACTACAACCAAAATACAGAATTCATCGCTCCGGAATCGGCCAGAAACGAAGTAGTTTCCTTTGTCTCTCGAGGCCTTGATGATCTCTCGATATCCAGATCGAAAGAGAAATTCGACTGGGGAATAGATATTCCCTGGGATGATACACACATCACCTATGTCTGGTTCGACGCTCTACTAAATTATGTGACCGCAATCGGATACGGCGAAGACGAATCTAAATTCAGAAACTACTGGCCAGCTAACGTTCAAGTGGTGGGCAAGGACATCTTGCGTTTTCACGCCGTGATTTGGCCTGCCATGCTGATGGCCGCCGGATTACCTATCCCTGGTCAAATTTTCGGCCACGGGTTGGGAAGATCTGTCAGCTAGATATCAAGCAGAGCTGGCAAACGGTTTTGGTAATTTGGCTTCAAGAACAATTGCGATGGTCAAAAGATATTTTGACGGCGTGATACCTAGTCCCGCTGAATATTCCGCTTCCGATAAGAAACTTATTGCTCTTGCCGAGTCCGCGGCAATATCCGCAAATGAAGCAATCGACCGCACCGCTATAACTGAGGCAATTATTAGTGTCTGGACACTAGTGGATGAACTCAACAACTACATAACCATTGAAGAGCCTTGGCAGCTAGCTAAAGACGAGGCAAATCGTGAAAGATTAGCAACTGTGCTTTACTGCGCTTGTGAGGGACTAAGGGCACCTACTATTTTGCTTTCACCAGTAATGCCTAAAGCGACCGGCAAGTTATGGTCAGCGCTCACAGCAAATAGCTTGGGGGATTTAGCCGACCAGAATATTTCTGAGGCGGGCAATTGGGGTCAACTCGGCAATTCAACAGTTGGCGATTTAGATGCGCTTTTCCCACGCATCGAAAGTAAAGATGAGTAAAGATCTGCCTAGCGAAAACTACATCAGGGTACGCGACCGAAAGGCAGAAGACGGCTCAAAGCGAGACCTTAGTTATCCAGATCTGCCAGAACCGCTAAGAGTTGGTACTTACGATAACCACACCCACTTGGAGATCGCCGATGGTGAAAATCCAATGGACTACCGCGAGCATCTGGAACTAGCCAACCAAGCAGGAATCCTAGGAGGAGTTCAAGTCGGAGGCTCGGTAGAGACCTCGAAATGGTCTGCCGAAATAGCCGCGATTGAACCAAGGCTGGTAGCTGCAGTGGCACTGCATCCAAATGTTGCTGCTGAGTATGAAAGCCTTGCTGAATTAGATGCTGCCATAGCCGAGATTGCCAAACTAGCAAGCCAACCTAGGGTTAGAGCAGTCGGTGAGACCGGGCTTGATTACTTCCGCACCGAAGCAGAGCGAACTTTCCTCCAGCAGCACAGTTTCGAAGAGCATATCCAGATTGCCAAAGAAAACAACATCGCTCTGCAGATTCACGATCGTGATGCCCACGAGGATGTGGTGGCAACCCTACTCAGAGTAGGGGCACCAGAGCGCACGGTATTTCACTGTTTTAGTGGAGATGTTGAGCTAGCAACCATCCTCAAAGAGCACGGTTGGTATGCATCATTTGCCGGTACGGTAACTTTCAAGAAGAACCAGAGTTTGCGAGATGCTTTAGCGCTGCTTCCTAAAGAACTGATTCTGGTTGAGACAGATGCGCCGTTTTTAACACCTGAGCCCTATCGTGGTAGACCTAACTCGCCCTATTTGATTCCAATCACGGTCAGAAAAATGGCCGAGGTTCGTGAAATTAGTGAAGACGAAATGGCTGAGCAGATTACCAAAAATACCGAAGCTGTCTATGGATCCTGGTCGGCAGATATCTAATGAACGAATTACTCGGTGCTGCAGAGATTAGATTACTTGCGCAGAATTTTGGCGTAGTACCAACTAAGAAACTTGGGCAAAACTTTGTTATTGATCCGAACACGATTAGAAAAATCGTTGCGGTTGCCAAACTGAAGAGTAATGAAAAAGTTGTTGAAATTGGGCCTGGACTAGGTTCGCTAACCCTTGGACTACTTGAAGCGATAGATGATCTTGTGGCGGTCGAAGTTGATTCCCGAATGGCCTCTGGGATTATCGAAACGGTTGCTCGCAAAGCTCCGGGTAAAAATTTCAAACTGATTCATCAGGATGCAATGAAAGTTGCTGAGTTGCCTTTTGCACCAGATGCACTAGTTGCCAATCTTCCCTACAACATTTCGGTTCCAGTGCTCCTGCATTTTTTAGAAGCTTTTCCAAGCATTTCTAAGGGAGTGGTCTTAGTCCAGGCTGAAGTTGCGCACCGGCTAGCAGCAACTCCGGGCTCAAAAGTCTATGGTGTGCCGAGCGCAAAATTAGCTTGGTATGCACTTAGTAATCTGGCTGGCAACGTCGGTAGAAGCGTCTTCTGGCCAATTCCGAATGTCGATTCGGCCTTGGTTTACTTTGAAAAAAGGCCAAAGCCACTTGGCGATGAAGCGCTAAGACTAAAAACCTTTGAGGTTATCGATGAGGCTTTCGCGCAGCGCCGTAAGACTCTTCGTCAAGCGCTGGCTAAATTTGCTGGATCTGCAGAGCGGGCGGAATCGCTTCTGGTGGCTGCCGGTGTGTCACCGAGTCAACGCGGCGAGGAGCTAAGCATCTTTGAGTTTATGCAGATAGCAAAGGCGGCTGGCTAATGATTGGTCGCAAGAAGAAATTGACAGATATTTTCCAAGATTTACCCGTTGCACCTGTTGATACAGAGATAAAAGACCGTCAGACCCGTAAATCGGGAAAGCGCGCGATGCTAATCCCAGATAGACCCTATACCGATAATCCAGCAGCCGATCTGCTTTTGGCCAATACCGGTAAGCAGCGGGAAACCTGGCTAGAACTGATTTTTGCAAGCGATCTAAGAGAAGCTAAGCAGACCCAAATAGCTAATTTTCTGCAGAATGATTACCGAGTGCAAAAGTGGTGGGCTAATTCAATTGCACTGATGTATTTGAAATGGCGGGCTCAATCAAAATCAACAGCTGCTGACGAGCTTCTACTTCGAATAACCGCGGAGATACCGACCACGGCAGCGCTTAGTTACAACATCTTCACTGCTTCATCTCTTTATGGCGATAACTTCAATCGATTCCTAAAGCTGCAACAGGACGAAAAAATCATTATTGGTTTTACTAACCAAACCCGAGCAACCCTGATTTTTGAAGCTGCAGGTGCTAACTGCAATCTTCTCATCGAGCATGAGTTTCTAAATGACGCTGCGAAAAGACGTGAGGCGAATAAGTATTGGCAAGCATTGATTCTGCAGATCACCGAGCAGGTAAAAAGATGATTACGGTATCCGCTCCAGCAAAAATCAATCTTGTTTTCCAAGTCGCCGAATTAGCTAATGATGGTTATCACCCGGTTAATTCGCTTTATCTAGAACTAGATCTTAGGGACCGCTTGAGGTTAGTCCCAACAGTTGAAAATCAAGCAGTTGGTATTTCGGTTAGCTCAGCTACGCTACCGGCAAGACACGTGAACGCTGTGCCAACCGATCAAAACAATCTGGTTTATCTAGTTGCTGAAAAAATGTTCAGCGCGCAAGGTGTCAAGTTAGCTGGTTTTGACATCTTGATCGATAAGAAGATACCCGTCGCCGGCGGTATGGCTGGTGGCTCAGCCGATGCCGCTGCCATGCTGGTTGGCTGCAATCATTATCTAAACCAGGTGCATGGTAAAAAGCTTTTATCCAACGAAGAGCTAATCGAGTTGGCAAAGCAGTTTGGTAGCGATGTCCCGTTTAGTTTGCTCGGTGGGCTTGCCATCGGCACCAACCGCGGAGAGAAACTGCGGCAATTAGAACCTTTTGGCTTTGCTTGCCACTTTGTCATCGCTATTAGCCATGAGGGGCTATCCACCCCGCAAGTTTTTGCTCGCTTTGATGAAATCGGTCAGAGCAGTCCATTTAGTGACCTAGCCATACCGCTAACCGATATCCAACAGCTAGCAAGCATGATGGGGAACGACTTAGAACCAGCGGCAATAACCTTGCTTCCGAGCATCAGCAATACCATCGATGTGCTAAAGCTCTCTGGTGCACTCAAGGCAATGGTGACTGGAAGTGGGCCAACGGTAATTGGACTATTTGATGATGCAGACCTTGCCAAAAAGGCAGCCGAAACCCTCGCAGAACTGGGCCTGATCGGCATACCAGCGCTACCTAGTTACCTTGGAACAAGGCTGGAAAGCTGAAACATCTGGCAGAATTAGTGTGCCAAGCAAGTAGCAAATTGCTCCCTAGTGTAACGGCAGCACGGCACCCTTTGGAGGTGTTCGGTCCAGGTTCGAATCCTGGGGGAGCAGCGCAAGACAAATAACCTGGAGGTTAAATGAGCGAAGATCACTTGGCCGTAGTGGTTTTAGCCGCCGGTGAGGGCGTAAGGATGCGCTCCGCGACTCCAAAGGTTATGCATGAAATTGCTGGCCTTCCGCTACTAGGACACTCTCTAGCAACTGCCACCTCGCTTGGGGCAAAATACGTGATTCCTGTGATTCGCCATCAAAAAGATGCGCTCCAGACGTACATTCACACCTTTTATCCTCAGGTTCACATCGCCCACCAAGATGAAATTCCCGGTACTGGCCGAGCATTGGAATGCGCGCTGAATGTTTTGCCAGATGGTTTCAACGGAGCTGTAGTGGTCACCAGCGCTGACGTTCCGCTACTAGATGTTCAAACCATCGAATCGATGCTTGAAGTTCACCTGGCCAGTGGTGCAGGTGCAACATTACTAACCGCAATGTTTGAAGACCCTAACGGCTATGGACGAATTATTAGAACTGACTCTGGAGCATTTAGTTCAATTGTTGAGCACCGCGATGCCACCGAAGAAGAACTAGAAATCAAAGAAGTCAACGCCGGAGTTTATGTATTTGATTATGAGCTAATCAAAGATGCACTTAGCAAAATTGCAGCCCAGAATGCTGCCGGCGAGAAATACCTAACTGATGCGGTTACCGAAATTGCAAAGGCCGGAAGTAAAGTTCAAGCGCTAGCTGTTAGAGATAACTGGCTGGTCGCTGGAATAAATACTCGTGTGCAACTGCAGCAGGTTGCGAGCGAGCTAAACAGAAGGATCTGCCAAGGCTGGATGTTAGCTGGGGTTTCCATCATGGACCCAGATACTACATTTATCGACATCACCGCCGTTCTTGGCGAAGACGTGACCCTGCTTCCTGGCACCTATCTCAAGGGCATCACCAAAATTGGCGGCGGTAGCGTGATTGGCCCAGAGGTCTCCATTCATGATTCGGAAATTGGTGAGAATGTCACGATTAGAAAATCCGAAATCAACGGAGCGGTTATTGAGGCCGATGCAACCGTAGGACCATTTAGCTACATCAGGCCAGGGACTCATCTTGGTGCTGCCGGCAAGATCGGCACTTTCGTGGAGACCAAAAATGCCAAGATTGGTGCTGGTTCAAAAATCCCACACCTAAGCTATGTCGGCGATGCCACTATCGGCGAGCACAGCAATATCGGGGCGGGCACAATCTTCGCCAATTACGATGGGGTGGAAAAGCATCACACCACTATTGGTTCTTACGTCCGAACCGGTTCGCATAACGTATTCGTTGCACCTGTCGAGATAGCCGATGGCGCATACACTGCCGCTGGTACGGTGGTTCGTAAGGATGTTGCACCAGGAGATCTAGCCATGAACGTTGCCCCACAGCGTAGTATTGCCAATTGGGTGCTTGCTAAACGTGCAGAAACCAGTTCAGCTGAGGCCGCCAAGAAAGCCAAAGAGTAAAGGAAATCGGGCAAGTGCAGATAAAAACATCGGGACAGAAACGATTGGTTTTAGCTAGCGGTAGGGCACACCCCGAACTTGCTCAAGAAATAGCAACCCTGCTTGGTACCGAGCTCGTGCCAACAACTTCCTATAGCTTCGCTAACGGTGAACTCTTCGTACGTTTCGATGAGTCGGTTCGTGGAGTAGATGCCTTTGTGCTGCAATCGCACTGCGCACCGATAAATGATCAACTCATGGAACAGCTGATTATGATCGATGCACTAAAGCGAGCTAGCGCAAAGAGAATTACCGTAGTCTCACCCTTCTTCCCTTACGCCAGACAAGATAAAAAGCACAAGGGACGTGAACCTATTTCGGCAAGACTGATTGCAGATCTCTATAAAGCCGCAGGTGCTGATCGTTTGATGTCAGTTGATTTGCATTCACCACAGATACAAGGTTTCTTTGATGGACCGGTAGATCACCTCTGGGCATTACCTCTTCTTGCCGATCACGTAAAGCAAACCTTTGGTGCGGATAACCTAACCGTAGTTTCGCCAGATTCAGGTCGAGTAAGAGTTGCTGATATCTGGGCAGATCGGCTAGGCGCACCACTTGCGATTATTCACAAGCGTCGTGACCCGACCAAGCCAAACCAAGTGCAGGTTAATGAGTTGGTTGGTGAGGTTGAAGGACGAGTCTGTGTTCTTGTCGATGACATGATTGACACCGCCGGAACCATCGTTGCAGCTGCTAAAGCCCTACGTGATAACGGTGCAGGAAGAATCATCGTAGCTGCAACTCACGCGGTCTTTAGCGATCCAGCAGTGGAGAGACTTTCTGGACCTGAGGTTGATAACGTGATTGTCACCAATACGCTACCAATTCCTGCCGAGAAGCAATTTGAAAAGCTAACCGTGCTATCGATTGCACCACTTGTGGCAAGGGCAATCTCATCGGTATTCAACGATGACAGCGTGACCATCCTCTTTGATGGCCACGTCTAAAAAGCAGCAGCTATCTCTTCTAGGAGCTATCGCCATTGGGGTTGCCTCGATGCTAGGTGCCGGTGTTTTCTTTGTTTGGAGTGCTGCCTACCAATCTGCTAAAGGCTCATTCTTTTTTGCACTGCTACTAGCCGCTCTGGTGGCCTCACTAAATGCCGCTTCGGTTTATCAATTAGCTAGCGGTATCTCTAGGGCTGGAGGTGTTTATGCATACTCCAGGGTGTATCTACCAAAGAGCGTTAGTTTTGTCGCTGGCTTTTCCTTTGTTTTTGGCAAGATCGCATCGATTGCAGCAATCGCGCTAATCATTCAGCTCTATGTTGTGCCGCAGGGAACGGTGCTAAACCCAGTTCCGCCAACTCTTTTGAATGAACTTCACGTTGCATCTTTGGCAGTGTTGCTAATGACTTCATTGAATCTGCTGGGCATAAATCGGACGGCACTTGTCGCTGCGATTTTGGCAACTGTAACACTGAGTTTTCTTATCTTTTCTGTAGTTGTTGGATTAAATAACGGCTTTGATAGTCAGGTAATAACTAATTTTCAGCTTCAACCAAACCTTAACCATGGAACACTAGCGGCAGCAGCGATAATCTTTTTCGCCTTTGCCGGTTACGCACGCGTTGCCACCTTAGGTGATGAAGTGAAAGACCCCAAAAAGAACATCCCGCGGGCGATTGTTATTTCACTTGGAATAGTAATTTTGCTCTACTTCCTATTAGCCATAGTCGTATCTGGAGTGATCGGCTCTGAAAACGAACCCATGCCCCTAGCTACCTTTGAGGCAGTTCTGTACCGAAGCGCACCATGGTTTAACCCGGTTGTGATTGATGCGGTAGTTCTAGCTGCCAGCCTGGGATCTATTTTGGCGCTGCTAGCAGGCGTTTCTAGAACAGCGGCAACTATGGCCGAGGATCGTGAACTACCTAAAGTTTTTGAAAAACGCAATCGTTTTGGTGCACCTTGGCTAGCTGAAATACTTATCGCTGTCGGTGCCATTGTGCTAATTGAAACCAACCAATACACCGCCTGGATAATTGGCTTTTCCAGCTTTGAGCGTAAACAGCCCATTGTTGTTGCCATATTTGGTTTGATGCTGTGCCTTCTATTGCTGATAAATGTGCCGGGGCCCGCAGTGTCAATTAGCCTTGGCATTTTGTTTGTAGCGGTAATAGCCAGATTCGCCTTGCAGAAGCTGGTTAGTCGCAACTAGACTTGCCTTAGTAACAACGGCGAGGGTTAGAAAACCGTAATCGACGGGGTAGTTTTAGTTCCTCGCGACGAGCTTGAGTTGAACGAATATAAAAGGATAGAAAAATGTCAGTAAATAAACTTGTCGGCGAGATGCGCACCAGCTTCGGTAAAGGTGCAGCTCGTAAGGCCCGTGCAGCTGGAAGAACTCCTGCTGTTATCTACGGTCACGGCTCAGAGCCACGCCACATCACCCTGCCAGCTCACGAGGTTGCTCTTGTGCTTCGATACAAGAACGCCATCATCGAGCTAACCCTAAATGGTAAGACTGAAACCGTTCTGGTCAAGTCAGCCTCAAAGGATGTTGTCACTCAGGTAATTGAGCACATCGACCTAGTCGAAATCGTCAAGGGTGAGCGAGTTCACGTTGAGGTTCCAGTTCACGTAGTTGGTGAATCACAGTCAGGTACCGTGATCGATCTAGAGCACAAGACGCTAAAGATTGAAGCCGATGCAACTGCAATCCCTGAGTATCTAGAGGTTGTCTTCAACAAAGAAGGTCTTGGCTTCCACGTAACTGCGGGAGACATCAAGCTTCCAGCTGGCGTGAAGCTGGATCTTGATTCTCACGAGCTAGTAGCTTCTGTAGTTGGTACCGGAGCCGGTGCAAGCGAAGAGGCCGAGGCTGCTCCAGCTGCACCAGCTGAGGCTGCCAAAGCTGAGTAATTGAACAGTAATACTTTCTTAGTAGTCGGGCTCGGTAATCCTGGGCCCGACTACTCTCACAATCGGCACAATGTCGGGCAAATGGTCCTAGAGGTGCTCGCTTCGCGCATTTCATCAAAGTTCAAATCGCATAAAGCAGGAGCGCAGGTAGCCGAAGGCAAAATAGCCGGATCAAAATTGATTCTTGCTAAATCAAACGGCTTTATGAATAATTCTGGAGCTCCAACTGCGGCGCTAATGAAGTTTTATGATCTACAACCAGAAAATCTGATAGTCATTCACGATGAATTAGATATTGATTTTGGTCAACTAAAAATAAAGTTCTCCGGCGGGCACGCAGGTCACAATGGGCTCAGAAGCATTAGTTCTGCCGTAGGAACTGAATACATCAGATTACGCTTTGGTATTGGCAGACCACCGGGTAGCCAAGATCCAGCAGATTTTGTTTTGAAGAACTTTTCTACTACCGAAAGAAAAGAATTACCTGTCTTATTAGAACTGGCAGCAGATATGGTGCAGAGTATTGCCAGTGATGGACTACTTTCTGCACTAAGTACCACAGCAGATAGTTCCGCTTTAGACTTATCACATGAACGTGCACGACGGATCTGAGGGGTGCTCGCGCCTTGCTGCACGTTTGGGGGAATCCGATGGTTTTGCAGAGCTAAAAAGGCAACTTACAAGTAAAAAACTTGAAATAGTCGCTCCATCCGGTTCGCAGAACTGGGTGCTGGCTGCAATCAAGGAAATGCGCAGCCAGGAAAAGCTAAATAACCAGTATTTGGTTGTGGTCAGTAGTGGAAAAGAAGCACAGGAGTTATCGGATTTTTTGGCTCTGGTTGCTCCAGAAATGGAAGTTCTCGAATTTGTCTCCTGGGAGACACTGCCGCACGAGCGACTAAGCCCATCTCCTGAAACCGTAGGTAAGCGCTTAGCAACCCTGCACAGGCTAGCTGAACTAAAACAAACTAAGCAGCCTTTTTTTGTAGTTTCCTCAATCAGGGCAGCTCTTCAGCCAGTAATTCTTGGTCTAGATAAATACCCAGCTCTGAATTTTCAAGTCGGCAAAGAATACTTACTTCCAGAAGTTGCCCTAAAGCTCATTGAAATT
>RHAS01000170.1 GCA_010028615.1 Actinomycetota bacterium | reverse complement strand
GTCATCCAGCCACGCCGCGCCATCTGGAATTAGTTCAAATAGCTCGGTTACCAGTTTCGAATTAGAAAGCGAACTTGCGAGTCTCTCGGCGGCTCCAGAGGAATCTCGGAGCATTCGTAAGTACCAATAAGATTCGCCCAAACTTTCACTCAAACGTCTAAAGGCAAGCAATGCTGAATCTGGATCTGTTCCCTTGGCAAACCACTCAATAAGCACCGGGAGCAGTTGCCTTTGAATCTGCGCTCGTCTAGATAGGCCGCCAGTTAGGGCCTGAATGTGTTGTGACGCTCCCCTAGTGTCCCTAAAACCAATAGCAGCTAGTCGATCCATGACTTGCTCATCGCTAAGACTCAGGCTCCCCTCGGCTTTGGCGACGGCAACCAGCAACGGCCTATAGAAGATTCTCTGATGTAACTGTCGGACCGAAACCTTTACTTCGTTCCATTCGCTAATCAGCTTCTCAGCTGTCCAATCTGGCTTTATAGAGCGTGCTACCGCACGTTGGAGCACCGTTTCGCTTGGCATCAGGTGCGTTCGACGCAACTTGGTCAGCTGAATTCGATGTTCAATAAGCCTTAAAAACTTATAGTTCTCAGCAAATTGATTCGCCTCTTCTCGGCCAATGTATCCAGCTTTAGCTAACTGTCCGATTGCAGTTATGGTATCCGGTGCACGAACGCTGTCGTCTTCTCTACCGTGAACGAGTTGAAGTAACTGGACCGTAAATTCAACATCACGAAGTCCACCGATACCGAGTTTTATCTGCCAGTCAAGTTCGGCGGCAGGGATGTTTTCAGTAACTCGTTCACGCATTTTCTGAACCGACTCAACGAAGTTCTCTCTCTTGCTTGAATTCCAAATAAGAGGATTTAGAGCTTCCCGATAACGTTTGCCAAGTTCTAAACTTCCCGCAATAGGAGTTGCCTTGATCAGTGCTTGGAATTCCCAGTTCTCAGCCCATCTTTGGTAATAGGCAACATGTGACTCTAAAGTTCTAACTAACGCTCCAGATTTTCCTTCTGGTCGCAAGTTGGCATCGACTTGCCACAACGCGGGTTCAACATTGTTCGAATCAATTACCCGCATCATTCTGGTGGCAAGCTTCGTCGCTATTTCAAGCATCCGTTCATTTGACATTACCGGATCTACCGATTCAGCAACAAAGATAACGTCCACGTCACTGATGTAATTTAGTTCGCCTGCACCGCCTTTACCCATGCCAATGACTGCGATTTGGGTAGCCGTGATTTCTTCTTGCGTGTAGCTCCCGTGCTCAGTTGTGTAGAGCAGTTCACCCCTTGCAATTGCTAGTGCCTGGTCGAGGCTTTCAGCAGCAAGATCCGCCAGAGCCTTAGCAACTACAGGAACAGCCGCCACTGAGTTCGATTGATTCAGGTCATATATTGCTATCTCAAGCAGTATTTCTCGATAGGTTCTGCGCAAGCTCTGAATCAATTCGCTGGAGATGAATCGATTTTCATCAACGGGCAAAACCTCATTGAATCTTTTGCGCATTTCGGGCCGCGAAAGAACAGAAGACACATCTGCCGAGAAATACTCTAAGCATTTTGGATTTCTCGAGATAAATTCAGCCAGTGCGCTAGAAGCGCCTAAAAGTTTGACGAATCGAAGTGCGGCCTGTTCCTTTTTCAAAATCTTCTTGACTGCAGGCGCTTGCGCTTCGGCAAGACGCACCAAGAGCCTTAGAGCTTGATCAGGGTCTGCTGCATTACTGAAGTGAGCTAAAGCGGATCTTCCGACGTCCCCCACCAAGTCGACCAATTTGGTCAACTGCTCGATAGCCAGGTCTAATTCAGTAAAACCGAACTTTGCAAGTGCAGATAGAGATTGACTAGCGCTTGGATCCGAGGACGCCATTAGAGAGTTTCTAAATTAGTCTTCAGCTCGTAAGGGGTAACTTGAGCTCGGTAATCGCTCCACTCCCGACGCTTGTTAGCCAAAACATAACTGAAGACTTGTTCTCCTAGTGTTTCGGCAGCTAATTCAGATTCCTCAAGCATGCGGATGGCGTGCTCTAAAGACTGTGGGAGCGGCTGGATACCCATTGCCCGACGCTCAGCATCACTTAGATCCCAAACGTTGTCTTCGGTTTCGGCAGGCAGCTCGTAACCTTCCTCAATACCTTTTAGCCCAGCCGCGAGAATAAGCGCGTAAGACAGGTATGGGTTAGCAGCTGAGTCAATCGCACGATACTCAATTCTGGATGACTGAGACTTGTTCGGCTTATAGAGAGGAACTCTTATCAAAGCAGATCTGTTGTTGTGACCCCAACAAACAAATGATGGAGCTTCTCCACCACCCCAAAGCCTCTTGTATGAATTCACATACTGATTGGTGACGGCTGTAATCTCTGGAGCGTGACGTAGCAGTCCAGCGATGAACTGCTTGGCTGTCTTAGAGAGTTGATACTGGCCTGATGCATCAAAGAACGCGTTGGTG
>RHAS01000169.1 GCA_010028615.1 Actinomycetota bacterium | reverse complement strand
GTAGTTCCATAGGATGATCCAATAAAGTTCAGCGGCTCATCTTTTAGCAACACCTTGCGCATGATTTCTAGATCATCAACAACACTCTTGGTTGACATGGTCCACCAGTAGGGATTTTTCTCGATGCAGTCCGTGAAGTATTTATCACCTGCAGCAATACTTGCCTCGTATTCCTCGAGGTTTGCCGGCGACCCTTCACCCTCGAAGTAGGATCTGTAATCAAGTTCATCAGAGCACTTTATTTCCGTGCCGTCGCTTAGATCTGAGTTGCCAACTCCTCTAGGGTCAAAGCCGACGATGTTGTAGTGGGCAATAAGATCTTCAGGGAAATTAGACCACTGCAGCTGTTCAATACCGGATTGGCCGGGGCCACCTGGGTTAATAAATATCGTCCCCATGTAATCGGCGTCCTTGGCGGTGTTTAGTCGCATCATTTTGATTAGGTAGTCGGGGCTGCCCTCAAGATCGTCGTAGGCAGCTGGCAGCTAAGCGTTGCGCCAACTATTGCTGCAAGGCCAATTGTTACTAGGACTTTTTTGGTATTCATTTTTATCCCCTAAATGTTATTTTGATTCTATAGTGCTGCTAGTCCCGCTCATCATCCACGGTGCCGAAGCCAGGATAGCCATAGTTGTGGTGTCTAATGTCATCTTCCAAGCTGTCATCGTCGTCAGGTGGGTTTGGTTTCATGTTTGGCACAGGGCCGATACTTAGGAATTTAAACAAACCGTAGAAAAGCAAAAGGACTATTCCTAAAACCAGGAAAGATAGCCACAGCGGATTTAGTATCGCTGCCACAATAAAGCCGACCAGCACAGCTGCCGGTAAGAACTTGACGCTTGCTTTCAAGAATTTCAACATGATTTGAGATAAACCTAGCCTGAACCTAGGACAATTGACTTATGCAAGATTTCGAGGATTGGGACACCGACACTGATCAGGTGCGGACCGAGCCTCCTGCTGGCCGACAAACACTGGTGGCAATCCTCTACTATCCAGACATTCTAGATTTAAGGCTTGCTGGCTATGAGTTGGAAAGGTTTGAAGAGCTACTTGTCGCCCTTGATAGCGCTACTTTCAAAAAAGCACTTCAGATTTCCAGCCTGCTAAGAAGATCAGATGCCTCGCCTATTTGGAATAGGCACCGCTGCGATCAGATTGAGCTCTTGGTACTAGATTCCATCCACGAATACGGATTAGCCCAGGTGCCATCCCTTTTGCGCAAGATCTTAGGTCGCGTATATGAAGGGGAGATGCAGAATTTTCTGACTATAGATTTGGTCGAAGTTTTCTACTGGGCCGCTTTGGCAGTTGTGGCAAGGGACTACGCTTGGCGTGACTCTCGGTTAGAAACCTGGGCTGAATATTTAAGTTACCCAGTCAGGAATGTTTTTAGCCTCTAGGTGGTTATAAATAATGTCTGGATTATTCCAGCTGACCACCAGAGGTGATTAAAGCAAAGTTTCAAAGCGTTCTTGAAAACCCATTCCTAGGGCCGGATTGGCTTCCCCTAGCTGAAGCAGTTGCCGGAGTGCTAGCCACAGAGGGGTCGGTGCCACTGCACTGTTGTATGTTTGGCAAGTCCTGTGCCGATGGTTCGCACGGTGGGCCCAGATTCAAAATCCAGTTTCTTTCTGATGGGAAAACCCTCTATCGCGTATCAGCTAACGATGTCTTGACTAAGCGACTAACTAAAGCCGATTACCAGAACATGGAGTTTCTAGGCTTTACAGCGCCGAAGACCGATGAAGGTGAGCTGGCCATCCGTAAAAACAGCAAGTCTGATCTTTATAGTAAGTACTTTGTTCGTGTCGACGAGGATCAACCGAGTTTTGAAGATGCAGCTGCTTTTGCTCTGGGAACTCTTGCCTGGCTATTCAACTGTGAGCCGGGTAACCGCTATCACTTCGGAATTTCTGAAAGACATATCGCGGCAGTTGAAGCTCTCGGGGTGCTAGAGCGCTGTGATCACGTGCAGCCACACGCACCTTTTTTCTGGACGCCAGGCCATCACATTTGCCGCGAACACTCCAAGGTGCCTAGGAAGGAAGTAACCAATGAGTAGTATCTCCGGAAGCACGCTACTAGATCCGGTTGTGCTCAATGATGAAAATGCAACCGAGAGAAAATGTGAGTGGACCAACTGCGATATTGAAGCAACTCACTGGCTTATTTGTCCCGCTTGTGGAGCAAAAGAATTACAGTGCACGGTGCATTCAAACATGATCAGAAATGCAAAAGTAGACGACACTGTAATTTTCAACTGCACCTGTAATCACACTGTGCTGCAGCTTAGTTGCGGTATCGAGCCGCTCTAGATTTTTAAATTAGCAAAGCTACTTTTTATTGTCCGGGTTTGGCGACTCAAAATCTGGGCTAACCGCGTTATACATAGTCGCTGGTTTACCAGGACGACTTCGATCAAAGTTTCCACTTTTCTGAATAAACTGGAGGTCAGTTACGCTTCTTCT
>RHAS01000168.1 GCA_010028615.1 Actinomycetota bacterium | reverse complement strand
CACTCCGGCTGGGCTTAAGTAGGTGGGAAGGTTATCTACCCTGGGGTATCTTGACGGCAAACATTATTGCCTCATTTATTGCAGGTTTCGGAGCAGCATATTTCAGCGATGACAGAACGGTTGCGTTTATTGTTGTCGGCCTAGCTGGTGGATTATCGACTTTTAGCTCTTGGGCGGCAGCGGCAGTTCAAATGGCTGCTAAAGAGCGTAAGTTGGCGCCGGTCCTCTACACGCTCTATACCCTGATCCTTTCCTCCACAGCTGCATATTTAGGGCTATTACTGGGCTAAGCCCTGATATACTCTTAGTCAGATTTATTGATTCCTGAACCAAATAACTGGCTCAGCCAACCTACAAAAGGGGGTCCGCCATGGGGCGTGGCCGTCAAAAAGCGAAAAACACTAAAGTCGCACGTGAGTTGAAGTATTTCAGCCCAGACACTGATTTGAATGCTCTTGAAGCCGAGCTATCCTCTGCCAAGAAGAACGACGAGCCTGACTACGAAGATAAGTGGGCCGATATGTATCAGGATGATCAGGAAGACGAAGGCAAGTCCGCCTCAGGGCAGTAATCAATAACTGCCCAGCAACCTAACTGCGCCACCATCTACGCCTTTAGCCCCTTGCACATATCCTTCTAAGGTGCAGTCGTTTGATTCGACGATGCCCAATTGCCAGGTTTTGACGCTCTTATTCAGGTAAGCCTGAATTTCTGCTGCCTTATCTGCTTTCACGATCACTGCGAAACCTAAACCTAAATTCCAAGTTGACTCCAGTTGGGTGAGTTTTAGATTTCCCCAAGAAGCTAGAACTTGGAACACCTCGTGCGGAGTCCAAGAGGATCTATCAATGTCGAGGGTCGTGTTCTTTGGCAGGACTCGAGCTAGGTTAGCAGCAATACCGCCACCGGTGATATGACTCATCGCCTTTACGCCATCGGCTAGCTGGCTTTCCAATAAATCGTTGAGTATTCCTGAATACAATCTGGTTGGTTCTAATAAAACTTCACCCAAGCTCTTTGCGCCAAACTCACTAACAGTTTTGGTGTAGTCAAGTTTGGAATCAGAAACTATTTTTCTAGCCAGTGAAAAACCGTTGGAATGTAATCCGGAAGATTCCAAACCTAAGACAACATCTCCAACTTGAACCTTATGTGGTCCAAGGAGTTTGCTGTATTCAACCGCTCCGACAGCAGCTCCGGCAACGTCATACTCGTTTGGTTTTAGTAAGCCTGGATGTTCTGCGGTTTCTCCCCCGATTAGTGAGACCCCCACCTGCTGACATGCACCTGCGATACCAGAAACTATTTCAGCAATTCTTGCTGGCACTACTTTCCCTGTTGCGATGTAGTCGGTCATAAACATACTCTTCGCGCCGACTACCACTATGTCATCGACAACCATTCCAACTAGATCTTGACCGATGGTGTCGTGCTTATCGATTGCTTGCGCTATAGCAACCTTTGTTCCAACTCCATCGGTAGAGGTTGCTAAAAGCGGTCTTTGGTAATTCTTCAAAAACGAAACATCAAACATTCCAGCAAATCCACCGAAACCACCGACGACATTTTCAGTGAGGGTTGCTTTGATGGATTTTTTCATCAGCTCAACGGCAAGATCTCCAGCATGAGTGTCAACGCCTGATTGCGCGTAAGCGTCAGTCATCTTGAGCTTTCAACAGTGAATCAAGTTCGCTATCTGGACCTGGATTACAAGCAGCAATGTCTTTTTCTAAAAGATCTTTACCAAGCCTGTCTTCTGCGGGTAATTCAATCGGATACTTTCCTGTAAAGCAGGCGGTGCAGAGAGATTTCTCTTCCTGGTTAGTAGCCTTCACCATGCCATCTTTAGATAAATAGCCGAGCGAATCAGCTCCGATTGACTGTCTAACCTCCTCAACACCTAGACCCGTGGCGATTAGTTCGGCCCGGGTAGCGAAGTCGATGCCATAGAAACACGGCCACATTATCGGCGGAGACGAGATCCTTACGTGGATCTCGGCTGCCCCTGCTTCTCTCAGCATTGCCACAAGGGCTCGCTGGGTATTGCCACGAACGATGGAATCGTCGACGACAATGATGCGCTTACCCTTTATTTGCTCCTTTAGTGGGTTGAGCTTGAGCCTGATACCGCGCTGTCTAATGGTTTGCGAAGGTTGAATGAAGGTTCTACCGACATAGGCGTTCTTGACTAAACCGTGCCCGTAGGCAATACCTGATTCTTGGCTATAACCAATCGCTGCTGGTGTTCCAGACTCAGGAGTTGGGATAACTAGATCTGCTTCGACTGGATACTCCCTGGCAAGAGTTCTACCCATTTCGACTCTTGAGTCATAAACAACTCTGCCGTTGATGGTTGTATCTGGCCTAGCTAGATAGACATACTCAAATACGCAACCGGCCCGCTTGGTTTCAGCAAATCTGGTTGAACGTAATCCATGCTCATCGATTGCAATTAGTTCGCCTGGTTCGACTTCTCTAACATAGCTTGCACCAACAATATCCAGCGCTGCAGTTTCAGA
>RHAS01000167.1 GCA_010028615.1 Actinomycetota bacterium | reverse complement strand
ATTTCAGAGTGTCTTTTTTAGCTTGGGTCAAAACTGCCACTAACTCTCCGTTGCAAATTGCACCGAAGTCGGTGCTGGTTTGGCCAGCAATTTGCTTGCCTTGACGAATAGATTGAGCATCCTGAACTGATATTTCATCAACCTTCATTAGCAATCTGCAAGCGTTGGCTAACTCAATAATTCCAACCTGAGCAACTTTGAGTTGATCCAGAGTAAAAGCTTGATCGACCTGAAAATCTCCTACTCTAGTTCTTCTAAGTGAAGTTAGATGCCCGCCGACACCAAGTGCATTTCCTAAATCACGAGCTAGCGCTCTTACGTAGGTCCCCGAGGAACAATCCACTTTTACCTTCAAATCTATGAAAGTTTCAGATCTAGTCACCTTAAGTAGGTCAAATGAAGACACAATTACATTCCTTGCCTTCAACTCAACCTGTTCGCCTGCTCTTACTCGGTCGTAGGCTCGAACTCCAGCCACCTTGATTGCGGAAACCGAAGAGGGCACTTGGGAGATTGGCCCGGTTAGTTTCGATATTTCTTCTTCAATTTGAGGCTGAGTGATTAACTCAAGTTGCTCTGCTGAGCAACTTTCGACAATCTCACCTTCGGCATCATCGGTAATTGTTGTGGCCCCTAAACGGATTGTGGCCAGATAGGTTTTATCCAAACCCACTGCAAAGGTGAGCAGTTTAGTTCCCTGATTGAATCCCAAAACCAATAATCCGGTCGCCATAGGATCAAGAGTTCCAGCATGACCGACTTTTTTCGTGCCAAGCGCTTTTCGAGCTCTGGCCACAACATCATGACTGGTCAGGCCGCTGGGCTTATCAATTAGCAGGAAACCTGATGACACGAACTACTCGTCTTCAGCTATTTGCTTGGGCTCTCGATAGGGATTTTCTCCAGCCGCGAATTTTGCCTCTTTAGCCGCTCTTGCGGTTTCCTCATCGCGAGCTTTTGCCTGGGCTAAAAGCTCATTCAAATGCGCTGCTGACTCCGGTACCTCATCCGTTAGGAACTCGATAGTGGGAGTTAGCCGAATACCAAGCTGGTGGCCAATCTCACTTCGGATTTTTCCGCGGTAACGTTCCAAAATTGCTTTAGTTTGCTCAGCCTGAGACTTATCGCCGAATACCGTGTAGTAGATTTTGGCACTGGCCAAATCTGGAGTAACCCGAACATCGGTAATTGTGACAAAGCCTAAATCAGGATCCTTGACAACTCGCTCTAAAGCTGTTGCGGTAAGTACCTTGATTTGCTCTGCCAAGCGCCTAGCTCTTGCTGCATCAACCATTAGACTCTCGGCTTTTCTCGCATTTCATAGGTTTCGATGATATCGCCAACTTGAATGTCGTTGAAATCGGATAATCCGATACCACACTCGAAATCAGTCTTAACCTCATTGGCATCATCTTTGAATCGCTTCAATGAATCAATCTTTAGATTCTCGGCAAGCATCACGCCATCGCGACTTATTCTTGCCATCGAGTTACGTTTGATCGAACCGGATCTAACGATTGAACCAGCAATAGTTCCAACCTTGGAGGATTTGAAGATTTCTCGAACTTCAGCAGTGCCGAGTTGAGCCTCTTCAAATTCCGGCTTGAGCATTCCCTTTAGCGATTTCTCAATATCTTCAAGCGCTGCATAAATAACCGAGTAGAAGCGAATGTCAACACCCTCGCGATCAGCTCGCTCCTTAGCCTTGTTATCAGGGCGAACGTTGAATCCGATAATTATCGCGTTATCAACAGTTGCCAAGTTAACATCGCTTTCAGTGATTGCACCAACACCGCGGTGAATAATTCGCAACTGCACCGAATCATCAACTTCGATCTTCAACAACGAGTCTTCTAGGGCTTCGACAGCACCGGCAACGTCACCCTTGATAACTAGGTTGAGAGCAGATACCTTTCCTTCTTCGAATGCCTTGGTGAAATCTTCAAGGCTGACGCGCTTTCTGGTTTTCGCAAGTAGTGCATTCCTGTCGGCAGCCTCGCGCTTTTCAGCGATCTGTCTAGCCTGACGCTCGTCCTCGGTAACCACAAAGGTGTCACCAGCACGTGGCACCGACTGCAAACCCAGCACCTGAACTGGATGGGATGGTTCAGCTGCTTCAACAGCCTTTCCATCATCATCAAACATCGCACGAACACGACCGTGAGCAGCACCGGCGACAATCGAATCTCCGACTCTAAGCGTTCCTGACTGAATCAGCACTGTCGCAACTGCACCGCGACCTTTATCAAGGTTTGCCTCAATCGCCACTCCCCTAGCGTCGCGATGAGGATTAGCACGTAGGTCCAATGCGGCGTCGGCGGTAAGCAGCACTGCATCCAGCAACTGCTGAATACCGATACCGGTTAGCGCTGAAACATCAACGAACATCACATCGCCACCGTATTCTTCGGCAACAATGTTGAATTCGGTTAGTTGCTGACGAATCTTGGCAGGGTTTGCACCTTCTTTATCAACCTTGTTCACTGCAACAACAATCGGAACACCGGCAGATTGGGCGTG
>RHAS01000166.1 GCA_010028615.1 Actinomycetota bacterium | reverse complement strand
TGAAACCAATCCAGCAAAAGCAAATGACTTCAAGAAATATTGCGGGAAGAAATTCAAAGAGACCATTACTAAGACCACGGTTAGGCCAGAGAAAAATACTGTTCTGCCGGCAGAAAGAATTGTGTTCTCCACCGACTGAGCAACTGTTAGATCTCTATGCCTTTCCTCCCTGAATCGATTCACCATCAACAGTGCATAATCGATACCAAGACCTAGGCCTAAACCAGTGACCAGGTTCACTGAGAAGGTTGAGGTGTCGGTAAATAGCGAGGATAGCCAAATAAAGAAGAACGAGCCGAGGATAGTAAGGCCAGCAATCATCAATGGTAAGCCCGCTGCAACAACAGAGCCAAAAACAAATATCATCAAAAGCAAAATAATTGGTATGGCAACAGACTCTGCCCTAACAAGGTCCTGCTCAATAATGTGATTTATTTCAGAGGTTATCGGAGCCCAACCAGCGACGTATATAGTTGCACCAAAGTTGTTGCCACCAATTTCATCGGCAATTACCTGCGCAACCTCGGCCTGCTTGGCATCTTCATCAAGTTTGGCAAACATGTAGACGGCTTTTCCGTCAGTTGATTTCAACGTTGGTGGTTTGCCTATCGTGTAATAGGAATAGACATTATCGACACCATCTGTGGCAAGAAGCGCCTCGGTAACAAGGTTTGCGCTCTCTTCAGATTGTGCATCTTCAGCGCTTCTATCGAAGTCAAGAATTAGAACAACCTCTGGGTCGTTCTGTTTGAATTCGGTCTGCAGTAATTCGCTGACCCTAGCTGACTGGGCAAGGCTATAAGTCTAGGTTCTGAACCTGAGAAAGAAATTGGAATGAACACAAAAGCTCTGTTTTACTTCATAATCTCCGCTATTGGCTTAATAACCGCATGGTATTTCAACACCATAGCAATCTTGCGCGGGGAAGACTTCTTTGGATCCTGGTTTGGAAACAACGCCGACTGGGTCCTTGCCCTAGATCTATTGCTAACCGCTTTTGCAGCAGTTCCGTTCATGATTATTGAATCTAGAAGAATCGGCATGAAGCGGGTTTATCTATACATCCTCGCCGGATTTATATCAGCAATTGCCTTTGTCTTCCCTTTCTTTTTAGCAATGCGTGAATTACACCTCGCCAAGCAGGCTAAGCCTTCTTCAACAACAAAGAATAATGTTCATAATGTTCCGGTAGGTAGAGAGTTAGCTGGTGGCCGACTAGAAAACTTTATCTTTGAAGGAAGAAGGATCGATGTTTGGATTCCAAAAGACCTATATCCAGATACACCGCTGTTGGTAGCCCACGACGGAGCAAACTTTCTTCTCGATGTTTCAGAAACCTGGAATCACCAGAACTGGGGAATTCCAGAGGCGATAGCCGCTGGTCGCATTGTCGCTAAAGACGGCAAACTGCCGGTAATCGTTGGCGTCTACCGGGTAGATGACTCGCAGCGGATGGCAGAGCTTGCACCAGAAGACATTCTCAAAAGTAGACCACACATGCTTGAGAACCTTGGCGCAATTATGAAACCAGACGAGCTGATTTATGCAGCGAATGATTACCAGGACATGTTAGCGCTTCGTCTGGTCCCGGAACTAGCCAAGCGTTACAAACTAAACCTAGATCCCAAACGAACTGCTCAGATTGGTGCCTCTCTTGGTGGGCTAGCTGTCATCTATGGGGCATCAAGACACCCAGAAGTGTTTGGAACAGCACTCGGTTTATCAACTGCTTGGCCACTAGGACATCAAGAACTTATTGATCACCTGGTTGCAAATCTTCCAAAAAATGTCAGAGTTTATAGCGATGTCGGTACCGAAGAACTTGATGCCTCCTACTACACCTGGCACTACAACTTTGTTGAGGCGATGGATAAGGCTGGTTGGCAGCGCGATAAGAACTATAAAGCAGAGCTTTATCCAGGCACCGGACACAAAGAATCTTGGTGGGCAGCCAGAGTTGAGCACCCAATTAACTGGTGGCTAAATTCCTAACGGATCTTCGGTAATTGCAGGTCTGGCCTGGCCCATAAAGGCAATAACAGCTGGATCGACTTGGATATCTTTTAGCCTGATTGGTTTGGTTAGGTAAAGGCCTTCAAGGGATCTAACCCTTGATAAGGCAACATAGGTGTGACCGGAAGAGAAAGCACCTGATCCCATATCGATGATCACCTCATCATAGGTCTGTCCCTGAGACTTGTGGACGGTTACCGCCCAGGCAAGGCGGAGCGGAATCTGCTTGAACTCGGCAAGAATCTCCGGGACTAAAGTTTCATCGAACTTACCGGTACCCTCATTGAATTCTTCTTCGACCAGATAGCGAACTTTCTGCCAGGTGCTCATGCCAACGGTGTGAACCTCACCATCAGCTTCTACCAACACTTGATTGCCATCACCAAAGGCAACCACTTTACCGATAGTTCCATTTACCCAACGCCAGGTCATCACCCCATCGGCATTTTTGATTGGCTTTTGGTCATCGTTTTTTATAAACATCACTTGAGCGCCGAGCTTCAGATG
>RHAS01000165.1 GCA_010028615.1 Actinomycetota bacterium | reverse complement strand
GGTTTTGAACTTTTTTGATTGTTTGGCGCACCTTTAGTTTTGGTACCTGCGCAATTTGGGCTATTTGAGAATCTGTTTTTAATGCACAGAAACTCTCTAGAATCGACTGCTCTTTTGGATCAAGCGTATCGATTGCAACGTTTGCCGAAGCGTATTCCTCTTCGCTAACTGCTCCGCTAGGTAGCTCAGGTAGAAGCGACCTTATTGCAAAATCAGACTCAGGTTCTTTACACAATGAAACACTTGCCACAAAACTCTCGATGCCATCTTCGACAAAAATACAATCAACTGCGCCAGCCCTTATAGCCTGAAGGCGAAGGTCCGGTTCGCTATAGGTAGCTGATATTAGGATTCTGCCAATATCAGCCGAGTTTACTTTCGCCATGGCGTGCATGGCTCTCACATAATCCAAAGCCGAAGAGTTAGGTAAACGTAGATCTAACACGGCTACGTCAAAATCGTAACTGAGCGCATCTACTGCCAATAAACCAAAGCCGTCCGTATCAAGCACAACCTTGAAGTTGGGGTTCTCCTCCAGAGCAATCCGCCTTGCCGTGCGAAGCATTTCAGTTCCGCCGATAAATGCCACTCGGAGAAGGCTAGCCAAAGTTAGTTACCCTTCGAGTACTTTGCCACATTCGGGAAAGCAGCAGAGACTGTGAAGCCAACACCAGGAACTCTGGTGAACTCAATGGTGCCTTCAAAAAGCGCTACCCGCTCAGCCATGGCAGTTAGTCCGGGGCCAGTAAGGTGCTCAACCAAGGCCTTTTGATCTTCAGTTACGGTGTATTCATTTGGCTCGGAGTTTAGCTCTCGCCTAACCTCTTCGCCGTTATCTTTCACCAGTATCTGCAGCGCAGTATCTTTCCAGATGAAATCAACGTCTACGCCAGTATTTATTGGCGCATGCTTTTTGATGTTGTCTAAGCAGTCATATACAACACGATAAATGACAAGTGACATCCCATCGTCCAGCTCAAGAGCTGATCCGGTTTCACGGTAGTTAACCGCATAACCAAATTCACGATAGCTAATAAATAGTGGGTTTAGATCTCTAAGCCCTGGCAAGGCTAAGGCTTTGCGATCTTGCAGAGAGAGTAAATCTGAGAGTCTTCTAATCTCACTGAAAGACTTCTTGATTCCGCTGTGAAGCGTTTCTAAGATTCTTGGTGCTGCGCTTGGATCTGCTTTTAGTGCGTAGCCCCCAGATTCTGAGGCAATCAAGTTGGCGCTTGTTTGTTCCAGCAGCAATTCAGTAACATCCTTGGCTATACCAAATCGGCGATCCTGTTCGGCAAGGGCTACCTGCGCGCTGGCTAATTTAGTTTCAAGCAAGGCTACGTCAACTTCTGTTCCAACGTGGAAAAGCTGCGCATATAACAGCCTGCCCATAAACCAGGCGTTAGCACTAATTGCTAGCACTGCAACGAAACCAGCAACTGAAATAGCGACTTTGGCATCACCGGTTGGCAACTCAACTCCATAAAGCGAAGAGCCAACTGGAAGTGTGAAGACAAACCAGAAGTAAACTGTTGCGCCGATTAGAACGTTAAGAGCTAATCCGACAAGTCTCTCGATTTTTTCAGCAAAAGTGGCAAGCAGAAATATCGCAACACAGGCGTTGAGCTGACTAAGTTGTGGTTCCAGTCCTGAAAGTAGCGGGCCTACTAAACCAATTGAGAAAAGACCTATTCCAAACCATGGAAGTGATCTTGATAATGCAACTGAGGCGGCTAAGACAAAAGAAGAGATTAGGGTTTTTTCGCCCTGCAAAAGTAAATCGAAGCCACCTAGCACTAGAAAACAGACTGCGGCTACCAATGTGGCGGGAAGCCACTTCTGGTCACGAATCCAAAGAAACATTGGGTCTCCAAAAGGGCCTAAGTATTTCGCTCCCCGGCTTGGACTCGAACCAAGAACCTATCGGTTAACAGCCGATTGCTCTGCCAATTGAGCTACCGAGGAATGTGTTGATTTTGGCAACCTCAATACTTTACCAAATTTTAGGTACTAATAACCAAGGTTCGGGTCAACTAACCCGACCCATTCCCCCCGACCCTGATAGGCAGCCAGATTCTCCATAATCCTCAATGAAAACAACCGAATCACCTGGGCGTTCGTGTCAGCAGTATGGGGAGTAACGATGATGTTTTTAGCCTCCCAGAGGCTGTGTCCATCCGGAAGAGGCTCAGGATCGGTGACATCGACCCCTGCACCTGCAATGACCCCAGTGTTCAAAGCTTGAGTCAGGTCGTCTGTAACTACCACCTTGCCTCTAGCTATGTTGACCAGGTAAGCGGTCTCTTTCATCAGAGCTAGTCGAGGGGAATCAATCAGTCCTGAGGTCTTATCTGTCAGTGAGCAGGCCAGGATTACCCAATCGGCTGTTGGCAGCAGAGCATCGAGACTTTCCAAAGTGTGCACGCTGTCTGCACCTTCCAGCGGAATGTCCCTGTTGCGAACAACAGTAATCTTTGATCGAAACGGGGTTAGTAACTTTATAAGTTCCTCGGTAATTCC
>RHAS01000164.1 GCA_010028615.1 Actinomycetota bacterium | reverse complement strand
GATGTGTACCATCAGCGGGCTTCTCAAAATCAACAAAAGCGCGCGCGAAGGCGGCGGCTGCGCCCCCCGTGGCCGGATCTTCTCCAATGCCCAAATGGGGCGCGAACATACGCGCGTGAAAATGATGCCCCGCCTCGACCGTCTCGCGCGTATAGACAAAGGCATTCGGACGACCTGCAGCTTTGAAAGCATCCGTCCAATTCGCGCCTTTAATCGACGCACGCGTAACAGCATCTTTGGTCTTCAGAGGGATAAAATTAAATCCAACGCCTGCGGAGGCAACAATTGGATGATGATCATCAAACCCAATCTCATCAACGGGAACGCCGAGCGCTTCAGCGATCATGGATGAGGGGGCGGCGTCCGCAATCCGCTCGGGCAAACGGGGAAGTGTAAAGATCGCTTCCCCCGCACTATCGCTCACGCGCGAAGCGGAGCATGCCACGAGACCGACCTTCTCTTCCAATCCAAAAGATAAAGAGGCGTGTCCATCAAGAAGCGCAATCAGCACCGCCGTGCCGACCGTCGGATGTCCAGCGAAAGGCAATTCGGTTGCGGGTGTGAAGATGCGTAAAGAGGCGCGGTTTGTTAGATCTTGAGGCGGAAACAGAAAGACCGTTTCAGAGAGATTAAATTCTTTTGCGATCGCCTGCATCGGTAGGCGAAGCAGCCTGGTAGAAAGTTTTCTTCTTGCTGAAAAGACAACACCTTCACCAGCTTTAGCCAAAACAAAATACATTGCACCGCTAGTCAGCGCTGAGCCTAAAGTGATGGCAACCAGAATTAGCGCGATGGTGAGAACATCTTCGCCTTTTTGCACTGTGCTAATAATTTGTCCCACTACAAGTGGTTGAGCTAGGTTTACGCCCGCACCAATTAGCGAAAAGAAAACCGCAATTGAAAGCAGCCCTTTTTGCTCCTTCATATAAGGAACTAATTGATTGAATTTCGCCTTCGGGCCAGTATCCTTTGGTCCAGGTCTGCGCCTAGGTCCACCCATCATACTCATTTAGCTAATTGTCCTTACTAAACCTGGATCGCCCAGGATTTCTTCATTTAGCAAATACCTGATTTCTTGAAGCGATAACGCTTCGGTATAAGCGGTGTTGCGATAAAACCTACTAAAGTCAACTTTAGTCAAGGCTGGTAAAACTCTGTCGTCATGCACTTTTAGGAACATCACTGTGCTATTTGGCACCGGCTCAAATTTAGTTCTGACCTTGCCACAACCATAACCAAAGACGGTAATAGCGACGTCGGCATGCTCAGGATCCACCTTACTTACTAGACCAAAATCCGCTATCTTGATGATTTCCCTGGGGGAGTCTTGTTTCTGCCAGATCTGAAAACAGGTGTTCAGCCTTGCCTTTTGCCAGACCTGTTCACCTTTTTCATCAACATAGTCAATGGCAAGATCTTCATCGTGGATCAGGTGAAAGTCTAGATTTAGCCGGTTTAGTACTGACCACTTTCGCCAGCTTCTTGGAACGATAAAGGCAATTACCTCACTGTGCTTGGCTGCTTTATTGAAAAAGGGGATGCTCAGCGAATTGTTTCTGCCAAATGGCGGGTTTGATATGGTGATGGCGTTTTCTAATCCATTTAGGTCGGCATCTAGAAAATCGGCGCGCAGCACTCCATCGGCTTTGGGTTCGATGTCGAAGCTGATTATTTTCAACGCTCCCGCTTGCTTGGCCGCATGGACAAAAGATCCGGTACCGCCAGCCGGCTCAAGGACGGTTTTGCCATCAAGGGGACCAATTAGGGAAGTGAGTTTATTGGTAAGTGATTTAGCCAAGTCAGCTGGAGTATAGAACTGCTCCTTCCCAGTTACCCTTCGATTACCTGGGCGGACTTGCGCTGTCATATGCTCAAGGATATCACTTTGCCGTTATAGACTGTAAGGCTGTGCCTGATTATTCGCAAGCAAAAGACTTGAGAAAGATTTTATAAAGTGCCAAAAAAGAGCAATGTAGCTGAAGACATGATTATCGCCAAAGGGCTAACCAAGGTTTACGGTGATTTCAAAGCAGTAGACGGTATCGATTTCACTGTTAAGCGCGGAGAATCTTTTGGCTTACTTGGACCAAATGGTGCTGGTAAGTCGACCACCATGAAGATGATTGCTTCGACCAGCCAAAGAACAAGTGGCGAATTGCTAATTCTGGGTAAAGACCCAAATAAAAACGGTCCGGAGATTCGAGCTCACCTAGGAGTTGTTCCCCAGCAAGATAATCTCGATAGAGAACTCAAGGTTTGGGAAAACCTTATGGTCTACGGTCGTTACTTCGGATTAAGCCGTAAATGGCTAAAGGTAAAAATCAACGAGCTATTGGAATTTGCTCAACTGGTTGAAAAGCGTAATAACAAAGTAGAAGAACTTTCCGGTGGAATGAAGCGAAGACTTACCATCGCTAGAGCACTGGTAAGCGAACCAGAAATTCTGATGCTAGATGAACCAACCACTGGTTTAGACCCACAGGCTAGACACATTCTCTGGGACAGATTATTCCGTCTTAAGGAACTTGGCGTTACCTTGGTGATCACCACCCACTACATGGATGAGGCAGAACAGCTCTGTGACCGCTTGATGGTTATGGATAAGGGCA
>RHAS01000163.1 GCA_010028615.1 Actinomycetota bacterium | reverse complement strand
TCTAGTTGTTGCTCCAAGTAACGACGCATCTGTAGCAGGCATCACAATTACCTACTCAACAGCTGATGGAGAAGAGTCAACTTCAGCCTCAGCTGATGATGTGATTGACCTTCCACCTGCAACCGAGAGCGTCTCAGTTGTTGTCGAGACCACCGACCTAGAGGCTACTTCGGAAGTTTCTGGTAACGAGGGTCTTGAGCTTGGTGAGAACACATTGACAATTCGTGTTACTGCTCCTGACGGCGAGACCGTTGAAGAGATCTACATCACTTTGAACGTTCTTCCTTCATCTGATGCAACTGCAGCAAGCATTAGCTTCAACGGTGTTGCAGCTGACCTTGAGAACCTTGAAGACGGCGTAGTTGAAGTTGAGGCCGGTGACATTGCGATTGATGTTGTTCCAAACAACGAGTTCGCAACTGTTGAGGTCACCAACTTCATCTCCAGTAACTTCTCTGGTGTTCAAACAGCAACAGTTGAAATCACTGCTCAGGATGGCGAGACTCGCGAGATTTACAACGTAACTGTTGTAGCTACCAGCGAGATGCTCGTAGTTCCTGGTTCGACTCTTGGCGATGGAGAACTTCGTGTTGGTACTTGGATCAAGCTACCTCGCGACCAGTTCGACAAGTCAGCTAAGTTGACCTACATGTGGTTCCGCAACTGGGAGGATGAGCCATTCCTAACTGGTACTGCTAAGTACAAATTGACCGTTGAGGACTACAACGCGAACCTACGTGCCGTTGTAATGATTCAGCGTGCAGGTCAACCAGACCTAGTAATGATCAGCAAGCAGATTGTTGTTCTACCTGGAATCATTGCTAAGGCTCCAACCCCAGCAATCAAGGGTAAGGCTGCAGTTGGTAACACCTTGACTGCAACTACCAGAGATTGGCCAGAGGGTGCAGAGCTCACCTACCAGTGGTACCGTGACGGTTCCGCAATCGATGGTGCTGACACTGACTCCTACGAGCTAACTGCTGAAGACTTCGATGCTTCAGTTAGCGTTGGAATCACTGGAACCATCGAGGCCTACGAGCCACTAGAGAAGGTAAGCGCTGGCGTAACCATTGCCGCAGGTACCTTGAAGTATGGCGAGAAGCCATCTATCTCTGGTGACTTCGTAACTGGTGGAACAGTAACTGTTGGAGCCGGAACCTGGCTAGACGGTGCTGAAGTAAGCATCGTTTGGATGAGAAACGGCGAGGAGTTCCAGACCACCGGAGCTGACGAGAACAGCTATGTTCTCACCAGCGAGGACTACGGAACCCGCTTGAGTGTAAACATCGTAGTAACTGCAGAAGGTTACAAGGATGCGATCTTCAAGATGAGAAGCCGCAGCATCAAGCTAGGTACCTTGGTTGATCTACCAGCACCAGTTATCTCTGGTGATGCAGTAGTTGGCGAGACTCTAGAGGTTGACCTAACCGGTCTGCCAGAAGATGCTGAGTTCAGCTACGTATGGAAGCGCAATGGCAAGGTAATTTCACGAGCCTTTGAGTCTTCATACACCCTAACTGCTAGGGATCTAGGACAGTCCATCACCGTCAAGGTTGGCGTCCGGGCCCCTGGATACAAGAAGGCTCTAGTTGAGTCCGAGGCGGTAACCCCGTCTAGGGCCCAAGACTAAGCCATAAACCCAAGCTTCGGGCCCCTGCAAGGGGGCCCGAACTTGTTTTAAGGGCAGATTTTTGTTGCATTTTGTCCGTAATTCTGTATAAGATGGGTGTTCGACCCCAAAACCCACGTAAGCATATTTCGGCTGCGCTATTTTTGCACGCATATTTCGGCGGCATCTGCTGGGGAAGAATACATAGACCGTTCTCAACCGATAATCCTTTGAAGGGGTAATCTTGGCCGCCAAGAAGAACAAAAACATTCGCTCTGCTCAACGTCTATCTTTTGCGAAAACTCGCGAACCAATTGAGCTTCCAAACCTACTAACACTGCAAACCGAGAGTTTTAACTGGCTCATTGGTGCCGATGCTTGGCGCGAAAAAGTGGGTAAGGATGTCAAAAACGGTTTGGAAGAAGTTTTTGAGGAGCTCTCTCCGATCGAAGACAACCCAAACAACCCAGCCGAAGCAAAGATGGGTCTTGAGTTTAAGGAGCCAGCACTAGACGACGCTCCATACACTCCTGACGAGTGCAAGATCAAGGGTAAGACTTACGCGAGACCGCTTTATATCAAAGCAGAGTTCACCAACTACAAGACTGGTGAAATTAAGTCACAGACCGTATACATGGGTGAATTCCCAATCATGACTCCAGAAGGCACCTTCGTAGTAAACGGTACCGAGCGTGTTGTCGTTTCCCAGCTGGTTCGTTCTCCTGGTGTTTACTTCTCGGTATCAACTAACACCACTGGAAACCTAGACGTTCGTAACAACAAGGCACAGATTATTCCATCTCGTGGTTCTTACCTAGAGTTTCTAACCGAGTGGGTTAAAGAAGACCGTAAGTCAGTTTCAAGATTTGGTAAGCCAATCCTTCAGGTTGCTGTTGACCGTAAGACCAAAGTTTCGGCAACTATTTTCCTAAAGGCACTAGGTATGTCTCGTGAAGAAATCGAAGAGACATTTGCTGATGTTTATCAAGCTCTTGATCCAGCTTGGATTGATATCAACATCATCACCAAC
>RHAS01000162.1 GCA_010028615.1 Actinomycetota bacterium | reverse complement strand
GCCAAGTTGCTGACCTAAATCGCGAAGTGCTTGGACCTCGGCATCCAAACTTGAATCGTAGTTAGCCGCGCTCTCAAGGGCTTTTCGAGCCTTTCCAATTTGTTCAATGGCATCGGCTGAGTCAAAGTCGTCGCTTTGAAGTAAATCGTGGGCTAGCCCAACTGAACTTCTCAGCTGTTCGGTGTGAGTTAGTTTCTGGGCTAATTCCTGTAACTCAACATCTTCATTTGCCTTCGGGCTAAGTCTTTCCAAAAACTCCAAGGCTTCAGTCAGTTCCGCTTTTTCCCTAGCTATCTTTTCCTTGCCCGATTGAAGGTCAGCTAGTTTGCGTTGAATTTCGCGCCAAGATTGAAAGAGTTTTTGGTAATCGGCCAGCAGCGCTTGTTGCTCCGGTCCTGCGAATTGATCTAATGCTGCACGTTGAGCAGCCGCTGACTTCAGTCGGATCTGGTCAGATTGGCCATGCACCACAACCAGCTCTGCACCAATTTCACCAAGCAAGCCAACTGGCACTTGCCTTCCACCAGCTACCGCCTTAGATTTGCCATCAGCTGATACGGTGCGGCCAATAAGCAGTATTCCGTCATCAACTAATCCGCCAGCCTCTTCAACCCGGGCTGTTGCGAAATGTCCTTCAGGTATTCGCCAAGTGCCGTTAACACTTGTTTGCCCCGCTCCCGCTCGTACCGCACCGGCATCAGAGCGCTCACCTAAAAGTAACCCGAGAGCTGTAAGCACCATGGTTTTTCCAGCGCCAGTTTCGCCCGTAAGAACAGTGAAGCCACTAGCGAAGTTCAACTCAGCGTTTTTGATCACGCCGAGATCAGATATTTGTATTTCTTCAATCATTGGAACTATTTGTCAGGTTCAACCGGGCCACGCCAACCAGCAACGGGCAGGGAAAATTTATTTACCAACCGATCAGTGAACGGGCCAATTCTAAGTCTTGCCAGTCGCACCGGTTTATCGGACCTTCTAACTTCAACTCGAGCCCCGACGGGAAGATCGTGGGTGCGACGTCCATCACACCAAAGCACACCGGTACCTGCGGAACGTTCCAAAACTTCAACTGCAACCAGGGACGAAGGACTTACTACCAACGGTCTAGCAAAAAGTGCATGCGCCGAAAGTGGCACCATCAAAATCGCTTCGACACCTGGCCATACCACTGGACCGCCAGCGCTAAAGGCATAGGCTGTTGAACCGGTTGGGGTGGCCATAATTACTCCATCGCAACCAAAGGTTGACAGTGGTCGACTATCTATTTCGAGAACTACCTCGAGCATCTTTTCTGCAGCACTTTTTTCGACAGTAGCCTCGTTTAGCGCCCAACTGCGGTATACCTCTTTACCTGCAACTAGGACACGAACATCGACAGTAAGTCTTTCCTTGACGACATAGTCTCGGGCAACTACCCGCTCAACGGCGTTTGATAATCCCGCTCTTTCGCTCTCAGCCAGAAAGCCGACGTGACCTAAGTTGATGCCCATCAGCGGTGTGGAAGTTTCCCTGACAATTTCAGCAGCCTTCAGGATTGTTCCATCACCTCCTAGAACCATCACTAACTCAAGATCGGCCTCAGCAATAACAACGCCAAGCTCCTTAACCACAGTCAAGACATCACGGCTTTGGTTATTGGCCGTTAGAAATTCATCAATTTCAACCAGCTGCTCAGGAGTCATTACAGGAACTAAGCCGGCAGCAACCAACTGCTGGATGACCTGAGTGCAGGCAGCGACGGCATCAGCTCTACCGGTGTGAGCCACCAGCAGCACATTTCTATTCTGATTCATAGCCACCGCCCTAGTAATAACTAATTTAGCCCTTGGATTTGGCTAGTTCATCAATTCTGCCAGACCAATCAATACCCCAGTTAGTCTCCACAGCGTTAAACCAAGCCAGATACTCTTGATTGCCGTGGGTGCCAGGCAGTGGCGATTTGACGAGCCCGTGCAGGCCCAGACCTGTTTGCTTAGCCGCGTCGATTACCTGTCTGAGGGCAAGAGCCCTAAGCCTGTGATCATTTACGATTCCAGAGGCCTCCAGCGAATTCTTTCCTACCTCAAACTGGGGCTTGATAAGAAGGATAATTTCAGCTTTTGGAGCGACATCAACTATTTGCTGGAGCACTAGTGTGAGCGAGATAAAACTCAAGTCGGCAACCACAATCTCGATACTCTCTTGATTCAACTTAAGGCCACTAAGGTTACTTAACTTAGCAAGAGTAAGTTCTCTAGCATTCACGCCTTCGAGGTTTATTACCCTAGGGTCTACCAAAAGAGAATTACTTAGCTGATCATGACCGACATCTAGAGCGATTACTTTCTGCGCATTGTTTTTGAGCAAGACATCAGTGAATCCCCCTGTTGAAGCGCCAACGTCAAGGCAAAGTTTCCCGGCCACCGAAATCTTGAATTCTTTTAGCGCTTGGGCTAGTTTGTGTCCAGCTCTTGATACGTAATCCTCTGCTTGCAGGACGACTATCTCTAAATCGGGACTCACTTGCTGCGAAGATTTCTTAGCTTCTTTACCATTGATAAACACTCGGCCGCTTTCAACCAAACTGGCGGCTTGGTTTCTTGACCTAGCCAGCCCCCGTTCAACAAGGGCTAGATCTAGGCGAATTTGATTCACTTAGCTT
>RHAS01000161.1 GCA_010028615.1 Actinomycetota bacterium | reverse complement strand
GATGTTCCAGAAACCGGTAGCTACCAACTTCTAGTAACTGAAGTTCGTCCAGCTAATGCACCAACTCCACCAGCAGGTAAGCCTGCTCCAAGAGATCACAGTTTCACAGTTCCTGTTACTGGAACCGGTTCACAGACAATTACTTTGAACCTGCCACACCCAGGTGACTACACAGTTTCACTTATCAGTGTTGTTTCAACCCAGACAGTTACGGTGACTGCAACCAACTAACCTGTCCTCTCTGGATAAAGTGAAAGACCCCAGCATTGCTGGGGTCTTTTGCTTAGCCAACTTGTTGGCGACGTTTACCTCTGGTGTGAGAGCTATCGTGTTTTAGATTTGCTGGGTCCTCAGCGCAAGAATCACAAAGCAAAATCAAGTCTCTGCAACCAAGTGATGCACAGTTTCTAAATTTCGAAGTTGGTGCGGCACAGGTTTCGCATTGACCAATAGTTTTAGCATCTTCAGTGAAGTTGATGTTAAGCCGATCATCAAAAACATAAAGAGAACCTTCCCAGAGCGACTTATCGCCCTGCGATTCTCCATAACGAACTATGCCACCATCAATCTGGTAGACCTCTTTGAATCCGTTTTCTATCATGATGGCACTGAGAATTTCGCATCTGACCCCACCGGTGCAGTAGGTCACAACCGCTTTATCTTTGATGTCATCGTATTTCCCGCTTTGTATTTCTTTTACAAAATCATGAGTTGTCTGCACATCCGGCACAACGGCATTTTTGAACCTGCCAATTTTTGCTTCAAATGCATTTCGCCCGTCAAAGAAAACAACATCATCGCCGCGCTCCGCGACAAGCTTGTCCACCGCTTTAGGTTTTAGGTGCTTACCGCCATTAGCGATACCGTTTTCGGTTACCACGATTGCATCTGGTGCATCGAAGGCAACTAATTCTCTGCGCACTCGCACCTTTAGTCTTGGAAAATCGTTACCGGTGCCCATGGACCATTTGAAGTCAATCTTTTTGAAACCCGGATACTGCTTTGTGAGTTTCACGTACTGCTTGAGCGCTGACATGTCACCGCCGAGTGTTCCGTTGATGCCGTGCTCGGAGATTAGGATGCGGCCCTTTAGACCAAGCCTCTCGCAGAGATCCTGCTGCCATAGCTTGACCGCGACAGGGTCAGCTAACGGGGTGAACCCGTAGTAGAGGATGATTTTTTGTAGTTCCACATCTGCAATATTAGGGATTTTTAGGCCTGAAAGAACAGTCGTAAGATTAAGCCCATGACTGAAATTAAAGGAATAAACAAGCACGGTTTCGACGACGCAGTTCGCCCTCAGGACGACCTTTTCCGTCACACCAATGGCCACTGGCTACAAAACGAAGAAATCCCAGCAGATCAGGCAGTTCACGGCTCTTTCTACAAATTGCGTGATGATTCTGAAGCTGCGGTCAAAGAGATTCTTGAGGAGGCGCAAGCCAACCCACAGCCAGGTGTCAGCCAGCAAATTGGTGATATGTATGCATCTTTCCTTGATGAGAACAGAGCAAACGAACTTGGCGCTGCCCCGATTGCTGCCGATCTTCAATTAATTGACAATTCAAGCTTTGGTGATCTAACTCGCATCATGGGTGAACTAGAGCGCGGTGGAGTAAGCGGACTATTTGGTTTCTATGTGAACAATGACCCAGGTAACCCAGAGCGCTACCTAGTAAATATGTATCAGGGTGGATTGGGTCTACCAGACGAGTCCTATTACCACGATGAGAAATATGCGGATTTCCGTGACGCATACATTCCATACATCGCCAAGATGTTCCAGTTAGCTGGCTGGTCTGCTGAGCAGGCTGATGTTGCAGCGAGCAGGATCATGGCTTTTGAAACTGAACTTTCAAAGCACCACTGGAATGTTGTTGAGTCAAGAGATGCAGAGAAGACCTACAACCTAAAAACCTTCGCTGAATTAAAAGCACTAACCCCTACTTTCGATTGGGATGCTTATCTTTCTGGAATGAAGTTTGACAGCAAGGTTCTTTTTGAATCTGTTGTGATGATGCCATCATTCTTCGAAGGAATTAGTTCTGTTTTCAACGAAGAAAACGTTGAGAATGTTAAGTTGTGGCTGAAGTGGCAGGTTATCAATTCAACCGCCCCTTATCTAAGTGATGACTTTGTCAACACCAGATTTGATTTCTATGGAAAGAAACTAACTGGTCAACCGGAGATGAGAGCACGCTGGAAGCGCGGCGTTCAACTAGTTGAATCAACCCTCGGTGAAGCTGTTGGAAAAATTTATGTCGACAAGCACTTCCCACCTGCAGCTAAAGCCAGAATGGATGAACTTGTTCAGTGGCTAATCAAGGCTTACGAAGAATCAATCAAGAACCTGGACTGGATGACTGAAGAGACAAAGAAGAAAGCCCTGGTCAAACTTTCTAAGTTCAACCCAAAGATTGGTTATCCAAAGAAGTGGAAAGACTATTCCTCGCTGGTTATCAATCGCGATGATTTAGTTGGAAACGTTCGCCGGGCATCTGCTTGGCAGGCAGATAAAGAGGCCGCCAAGATTGGTGCCCCACTTGATCGCGACGAGTGGTTCATGACACCACAGACTGTAAATGCCTATTACAACCCAGGCTTCAACGAGATTGTTTTCCCAGCCGCTATTTTGCAGCCACCGTTTTTCAGTCTTGAAGCTGATGACGCCGTTAACTTCGGTGGAATCGGTGGC
>RHAS01000017.1 GCA_010028615.1 Actinomycetota bacterium | reverse complement strand
AAAAGAATTTGACCTTGGGTGATTGTGTACTTCGGGTGACCAGCTATTGAATAGGCAAGGGTCGACTTACCAGAGCCATTGGGTCCCATGATTGCGTGGATTTCACCAGAGGAGATTGTTAGGTCTACTCCGCGAAGGATGTCCTTTGTGCCCTGATCGGTTTCGACGCTTACACCCAGGTTGATAATTTCTAGTTTTGCCAATGCTCTATTCCAATCTCTATTTTCGTTCTAATTCCTAGGCTTCGTATTCCAGAAAGACTTCATCGTTTTCGACAAAAACCTCATAAACCGAGACCGGTTCGTAGGCCGGTAGCGAAAGCGGCGATCCGGTAGTTAGCGAGAACTTTGCCCCGTGAGCCCAGCACTCAATCGTTTCGTTGTCAACAAAGCCTTCGCTGAGTGAAACTTCACCGTGTGAGCATTTGTCGTCAAGAGCGTGAAACTTGCCATCCGGTGTATGCACGATAGCAAAAGCGTGATCACCAATCTTCACGCGAATTGCACGACCTTGCTTTATATCCGCTACGTTACAAATTCTGATTGCCATGTTATTTCTGCCCTAACTTATCCTGAAGCACCTCAGTTAGACTCTCGACAATTTCTGTTACCTCGGTGCGCTGCAACAGCTCCAATAGAAAGCCCATAACGACTAACTTTCGAGCTGAGGCCTCATCAATTCCTCTGGCCTGAAGATAAAACAATTGTTCGTCATCGAATCTTCCCGATGCACTTGCGTGTCCAGCGCCGATTATTTCACCGGTTTCAATTTCAAGATTTGGTACGGAATCGGCACGTGCCCCATCGGTCAGTAGCAGGTTTCTATTTAGTTCGTAGGTATCAGTGCCTTCTGCCACAACGCGGATAAGCACATCCCCAATCCAAACAGTGTGTGCTCTATCCCCTGATAAGGCACCTTTGTAGGTAACCCTTGACTTACAGTTAGGCGCAGCATGGTCGACGAAAGGACGCATCTCAATGTGCTGATCAGAGTTGGCAAAATAAACGCCATTCATTTCTACTTCTGAACCAGGGCCACTAAAAGTTGTAATTGGGGTGACCCGAAGAAGCGAACCGCCTAGTGCTACAACAGTGTGCTTGAGCATGGCATCGCGACCAAGTTTGGCAAAGTGTGCGGATACGTGAACTGATTCAGCTTCCCAGTTTTGCACCGTCGTAATATTTAGTGCCGCTCCATCCATCAGCTCAATCTCGACATTTTCGCCGAGGACGCCTCTTCCCTGGTAATCCAGGACTAGCGAGGCTTTGCTTTGCGCTTGTGCCTGGATAAATAAATGCAGCGCTGATGGAGAAAGATTTTCTCCTGAAATTCGCACCCGAATAGGCTCTGAAACATCGCCGTTGATTTTGACCAATAAAGTCTTACTTGCATTTGTGTATGCCGCGGCAGCTACTCTGTCTTCTGGTGTTCCAACTGAACCAACTAGCGGATCCGTGCTTTCTAACCAGGAAATCTCTACTCCGTTTTGAGTTTCGAAAGTAACTTCTTTCGAGTACTCGCCAAGAACGTCGTTGTCTAGACCTTTTAGTTGCTCAACACCGAGGTAACGCCAAAGATCCTGACGAGAATCAATTGCTGGAAAATCGGAAACTGAAGTTGACTTTGGTCTTTCGCTTCTAATTTGCAAAGGAACGAAAGATCCGTGGCTATGTTCGGATAGACCGTGCTGCGACATTAGCCAACAGCCCCTTCCATCTGCAATTCGATTAACTTATTGAGCTCGAGAGCGTATTCCATCGGGAGCTCTTTAGAAATTGGTTCAATGAAGCCTCTAACAATCATTGCCATGGCCTCATCTTCGGCAAGTCCGCGCGATTGGAGGTAGAACAATTGCTCATCGCTAACTCTCGATACAGTCGCTTCGTGACCCATTGACACGTCATCCTCACGGACATCGACTGCAGGATAAGTGTCACTTCTGGAGATTGTGTCAATTAGTAGTGCATCACACCTAACAGTGTTTGCAGAGTGGTGAGCACCTGGATTTACTCGTATTTCACCCCGGTAGCTGGTTCGTCCACCTGCGCGAGCGATAGATTTTGAGACGATAGATGATGATGTGTGCGGAGCTAGATGGATCATTTTCGCCCCCGCATCCTGATGTTGACCTTCTCCGGCGAATGCAACAGATAGCGTCTCACCTCGTGCATACTCCCCTGCCAAGATGACAGAAGGGTATTTCATGGTTACTTTTGATCCGATGTTGCCATCGATCCACTCCATGGTCGCACCTTCGTGAGCGATGGCTCGCTTGGTGACCAGGTTGTAGACGTTATTTGACCAGTTCTGAATAGTGGTGTATCGAACTCTGGCGTTCTTCTTCACGATAATTTCGACAACTGCTGAGTGCAATGAATCACTTTTGTAGATAGGTGCAGTGCAGCCTTCGATGTAGTGAACATATGATCCTTCGTCAGCAATGATCAGAGTCCGCTCGAACTGCCCCATGTTTTCTGTGTTGATGCGGAAGTAGGCCTGCAAAGGGATCTCAACATGGACACCCTTTGGCACATAAACGAACGAACCACCTGACCAAACGGCAGTATTGAGCGCAGCAAATTTGTTATCGCCAGCTGGAATTACTGTGCCGAAGTACTCTTGGAAGATTTCTGGGTGCTCCTTTAGAGCGGTATCGGTGTCTAGGAAGATAACGCCTTGGCGTTCTAGTTCCTCATTGATCTGGTGGTACACGACCTCTGACTCATACTGAGCTGCTACTCCAGCGACAAGCCTTTGTCGTTCAGCCTCAGGAATACCAAGTTTTTCGTATGTGTTCTTGATGTCCTCGGGAAGTTCTTCCCATGAGTTTGCCTGCTGCTCTGTTGACCGGACGAAGTACTTTATGTTGTCAAAGTCGATGCCGCTTAGATCCGAACCCCAGGTCGGCATTGGCTTACGTTGAAAGTATGAAAAGCCTTTTAGACGCAGTTGCAGCATCCAGTCTGGCTCTGACTTTTTGGCAGATATGTCACTAACGACTTCTTCATTGATTCCACGACGAGCACTTGCGCCTGCATCGTCTTTATCAGACCAGCCAAACTCGTATACTCCCAAGCCCTCTAGGTCATCTGGGGTTACTTTTGAGTCGGACAAGGCAAACCTCTCTCTGGTCAAGACAATCCAGCCCGAAACGGGCCATTTGAGACTTGAAATCGAAATTTCTGAGAACTTGAAGCTTGGCTTCAGCGTTCGCGAGTAGTCTAAGTTTATCGAACTGTTACCGAATAAGTAACCCCTTGAGCGCTTTGAGAGGCAAGTTTTGGTCAATTTCCTGTTTCGCGGCAGAATTCGACTCTACGCCCTGCTTTCGCTAATCAGCCAAATCTTGATTGTCGTTACCGGTGGAGCAGTTCGACTCACAGGATCTGGATTGGGCTGTCCGACCTGGCCCGAATGCCAGCCTGGCTCTTTGGTGTCTGTGCCAGAACTAGGAATTCACGGTTTTATCGAATTTGCCAACCGACTACTAACGTTTGTCTTGCTGATAATTGCGCTTTTCACATTTATCGCGGTGCTTTTGGAATCAAAAGAAAAGCGAAAAGGGCTTTTTTGGACTTCTTTTAGCCTTGGTCTAGGAATTATTCTTCAAGCTGTTATCGGCGGGATCTCAGTGTTGACCGGATTAAATTCTTGGATAGTTGGACTGCACTTTATAGTCTCTGCAGTGTTGATCGGCATCGCATCAATATTGGTTTGGTATAGCCGTGGAGCTAAAGTATTCCCAATCACCAAAGCTACCAAATACACCTCAGTTGCTCTATTTCCTTTTGGTGTCTTAACAATTCTTATAGGAGTATTAGTCACTGGTGCTGGACCTCACGCAGGTGATGCTGATACTCCAAGAAACGGTTTAGACATAGATTTATTTGCTCACCTTCATTCATATCCGGCTTATGTGACAACTGCTTTATCTGTTTTATTGCTATTTGTGGTGCTTCGAACCAGACAGCCAATTGCGAGCGCTCTTGCACTAGTTCTTACTCTTATCTCTCAAGCAATTCTTGGAATAATTCAAACAAGAACTGGATTACCGGTATTACTAGTTGGATTACACATGCTAGGCGCTGCAACTTTGGCCTATCTATTAACTTGGCAGATGCTGGTTAGAGGAATTTGGTTGAAGGAACAATGACCGCGGTATTTTGGTTTCGCAGAGATCTCAGGGTTCAAGATAACGAAGGCTTGCTTGCCGCATACAACTTTGCCTCGTCTTCAGGGAGTAACAAAATTTATGCGTGCTATTTCTATAACCCGCTTGCCTACGAACAGTTAGAAGGCATACGGCAACACAGTCTCACAGAATCAATCCGTGCACTTAGCAGTTCAATTGAGCAGAAGCTGAATGTTGCAGCGGCTAGCAGTTCCAAGGAACTCGCCGAGAAATTAATAGAAATAGCCCAAAAAGCAAAAACTGGAAAAGTATTCGCGATGCTTGCCTTTGATCCAGAAGGCATGAGGCAACAAGACGCTGTCGCCAAAATCCTGGCTAAAAGCAATGTGACGCTTGAGTTGGTTGGATCTGCTTACGCGGTGCCCCCTGGTTTAGTTTTGAAACCGGATGGCACAAACTACCGCGTCTATACCCCATTTTATAAAGCTTGGCTTGGCTTATTGGATATCAGCCCACGTAAATTTCCTACCAAAGACGTTCGCTGGGTCAAGCTTTCAAATATGTCTGAGATTCCAAAGCCTACAAAGCCAAGCCCCATAAAAGTTATCGCGGGTGAAGCTTTTGCTCTTAGAACATTAGCCAGATTCAAAAAAAGAGCTCTCCGGAACTACGACGAAAATCGAAATCGAGCCGACCTAAGCGGAACTTCACACTTATCTCATGCACTTGCCCACGGTGAGATTCATCCGAGAACCATTCTTGCTGGTTTGGGAAATACTTCGGCGGAGGAAGTTTTTCGTAAAGAGATCGCTTGGCGAGAATTTTACGCCGATGTCCTTTTCCACTACCCACACACACTTACGGACTATTACGAACCGAAATTTAAAAAACTTCGGTATGACACTGGTAAAACAGCTGAGAAGAGATTTCAAGCATGGTGTCGAGGCGAAACCGGGTATCCGATGGTCGATGCGGGAATGCGCCAGCTAGTAACTGAGGGTTGGATGCATAATCGGGTTCGCATGATTGTCGCCTCATTTTTGGTTAAGGATCTTCATTTGGAGTGGACACAGGGGGCTGCATTCTTCGAAGCTCATCTAAGCGATTACGATCCAGCTTCAAATTCCCATGGTTGGCAGTGGACAGCAGGATGCGGCACCGACGCCTCCCCTTATTACAGGATTTTTAATCCAATATTGCAGGGCTTGAAATTTGATCCTGACGGCGATTATGTCCGTAAATACATTCCAGAGCTCAGACACATTGCTGGTTCGGCTGTGCATGAACCTTGGGAAATTTTCGAAGGCTACCAACATGGTTACCCAGAACCGATTGTTGATCACAACGTTGAACGAAATGAATCATTAGCTCGATTAGAAGAGTTAAAACAGATTAGTAAATAGCGAAGAACAAAAGCGGGTCAACACCGATCGCTATAAACAGCGCTGTTAGATAACTTATCGAGAAGTGAAAAAGGCGCATTGGATTTAGATTCGCACCGCTTTTAGCTTTGTTAAATAATTTATGGCTCTCAACGATAAACCAAATGCCGCCGACAAGTGCAACAACGAGATAGATCCAGCCCATCGGAGCTACCGGGATAAGTGCGAATGTCGATAACACCATTACATAGCTGTATAAAACAATCTGCTTTCCAACCGCAACTGAATCGGCAACCACCGGCAACATTGGGACCCCTGCCGCCTTGTAATCGTCGAGATATTTCATTGACAGCGGCCAGTAGTGCGGCGGTGTCCACAAAAAGATAATGACGAACAAGACCAGAGCGCTCCAACTCAACGTGTTGGTAACAGCGCTAAAGCCTATGAGCACTGGCATGGCTCCCGCTGCCCCACCCCAGACAATGTTTTGCGGGGTTCTGCGCTTTAGCAAAAGTGTGTAGACGAAGATGTAGAACAGTTCAGCGCTTAGTGCCAGCAAGGCCGAAAGCCAGTTAACAAGCAATCCCAGCCAAATAACTGAGATAACTCCTATAGCGCTGGCAAAGATCACAGCTGACCGCTTAGTGATTTCGCCCGTTACCAATGGACGCTTCTGAGTTCTCCCCATAACTTTGTCGATATCGGTGTCAATAATCGAATTGAAGGAGTTGGCCGATCCAGCACTAAGAGCACCACCTATAAGGGTCGCCAGCACCAGCCAAAGATTCGGAATTCCACGTTCGGCCAGGATCATAACTGGCACGGTGGTTATTAAGAGAAGCTCAATGACCCTTGGTTTTGTAAGGGCAAAGAAAGCAGCCAATTTGCGAGTGAAATAGTTCAAATTGGCTCCGTAGTTGGGGTTGATTTAGTTCAAGTCTAGGACAAACCCGCCAAAACGTTACATCCCCGTAATAATATTTCGGTCGGGTGTAGACTTCAAACACATAGACACCGCGCAACCTAGGGCTCCCAAGCCCCTATTTAGTGTGTAATAAGGAAGGCGATGAAGCCGTTCTCCGAATCAAATCGCCTCAACATTAAGGAGTGAGTGTTTTGACACTTAGCTGGGAAAGCATAGATTCTAAGGCAGTCGACACCGCAAGAATTCTCGCTGCAGATGCAGTCGAAAAAGTAGGTAATGGTCATCCAGGAACCGCAATTTCATTGGCACCAGTTGCCTATTTGCTATTCCAGAAGGTCATGAACCACGATCCTCAAGACCCCAAGTGGGTCGGTAGAGACAGATTCATTCTGAGCGTTGGCCACTCCTCATTAACGCTTTATAACCAGCTTTACCTTGCCGGCTACAATCTTGAGCTCGATGATCTAAAAGCACTTAGAACTTGGGGTTCAAAGACACCTGGACATCCAGAATATGGTCACACCGATGGAGTTGAAATCACCACAGGGCCGCTTGGACAAGGATTGGCTTCGGCAACGGGATTTGCTTATGCTGCAAGATTCGAGCGTGGCCTATTTGATCCTGATAGCGCTTCAGGAGAATCAGCTTTTGACCATTTCATCTATGTAATTGCCGGAGATGGCGATATGCAAGAAGGTGTCACCAGCGAAGCGGCGTCCTTGGCGGGACATCAGCAATTAGGAAACCTAGTTGTTATTTATGACTCAAATCAAATTTCTATTGAAGATGACACAAATATTGCCTTCACCGAAGACTTATCAGCTCGCTACGAAGCGTATGGCTGGCACACCCAGATTGTTGACTGGAAGAAAACTGGCAATTACCAAGAAGATATGGAAGAGCTTTATCAGGCGATAGAGCGTGCCAAGCAGGTAACCGACAAGCCTTCGCTAATTACTTTGCGTACCATAATCGGTTGGCCCTCACCGAAAAAGCAGAACACTGGAAAAATCCATGGATCTGCACTTGGTCAAGAGGAACTAGCGGGACTAAAAACCGCACTCGGCTTTGATCCGGAAAAGACTTTTGATGTAGATGCATCAGTAATTACGCATTCAAGAGAGAATGCAGCGGCTAGAGCGAAACTGGCTAAAGATGTGTGGCAGGCGCGGTTTGAGCAATGGGCTGCAAAAAACCCCGAGCAAAAAGCTCTATTTGACAGGGTGCAGTCCGGATCAGTTCCAGAAAACCTAGAGGAAGTTCTTCCTGTATTTGAATCAGGAAAAGAATTATCAACACGATCTGCCTCAGGAAAAGTAATAAACGCGATCGCCAAAGTAATGCCTGAGCTTTGGGGTGGTTCAGCAGATCTCGCGGAATCTAACAACACCACCATCGAAGGCGCTAAATCATTTGTGCCAGCAAAATGGTCTACTCACGAGTGGACTGGAGATAAGTATGGTCGTGTCCTGCATTTTGGTATCCGCGAACATGCAATGGCAGCGATAATCAACGGAATAGTTTTGCATGGTAACACCAGAGCTTTCGGCGGAACTTTCTTGATTTTTAGCGACTACATGAGACCAGCTGTGCGTTTAGCTGCTCTAATGCAGGTGCCATCAATATTTGTTTGGACCCACGATAGCGTCGCGCTCGGCGAAGATGGACCCACTCACCAACCGGTTGAGCAGTTGGCAACACTCAGAGCGATACCAAATCTCGACATCATTAGACCTGCTGATGCAAACGAAGTCTCATTCGCCTGGGCAGAGATCCTGCGAAGACGAAAAGGTCCAGCGGGAATAGCATTGACCAGACAAAACATTCCGGTTTTTGAAAGAGGAACTGCCGACGCAACAGGTGTCAGTTACGCTGGCGCGGAAAATGTTGTCAAAGGAGCATACATTCTTGCCGAGGCAAGTAATTCAGATCCCAAAGTCATTATTATCGCCACCGGATCTGAGGTGCACTTAGCAATTAATGCCAGATTGGTGCTGGAAGCAGAAGGCATCGCTACCCGCGTCGTTTCGGCACCATGTCTTGAATGGTTTGATGAACAAACCGAAAGTTACCGTAGTGAAGTTCTGCCAAGTTCTATCACGGCGAGAGTTTCGGTTGAGGCGGGGTTGTCTCTTGGCTGGGCTAAATATATTGGTGCAAATGGCCAGTCGGTTTCGATTGAGCACTTCGGAGCGTCGGCTGATTACAAAACCCTGTTTACAAAGTTCGGCATTACCACTGAAGCTGTTGTGGCTGCCGCCAAGAAATCACTAGAAAACTAAGTCGGAGAATAAATGACTAATCCCCTTGCTCAACTGGCCGCTAATGGGGTCAGCATCTGGTTGGATGACCTATCCAGAACAAGAATTCGATCCGGTGCACTTAGCGAACTAATAGCTTCTAGAAGCGTAAGCGGTGTCACGACAAATCCGACTATCTTCGCAGCTTCCATTGGTAAGGGTGATGGATATCAAGATCAGGTAGCTGAACTTGCAGCCGCTGGCGCAACTGCTTCAGAAGCGATCTTTGAAATCACCACAATGGATGTCAGCGAAGCCTGTGATGTATTCGCTAAAGTTTATGAAAACTCGAAGGGCTTTGATGGCCGAGTTTCAATTGAGGTTGAACCAGGATTGGCTAACGACACTGCCGCAACTGTTACTCAGGCGAAAGAGCTTTTCGCAAAAGTAAATCGCGCTAATGTGATGATTAAAATCCCCGCCACAAAGCCAGGTTTAGCGGCAATCACAGAAGTCATAGCCGCTGGAATTAGCGTGAATGTCACCTTGATCTTCTCGCTGCAACGCTACCGGGAAGTAATTGAGGCTTATCAGTCTGGAATAGCACTAGCCAAGGCAGCTGGAAAAGATTTGAGCACAATACATTCCGTCGCATCGTTTTTTGTTTCAAGAGTCGACACCGAGATAGATAAGCGTCTAAGCGCTATTGGTACAGCCGATGCCGCGACTATGCGAAGTAAAGCCGCACTAGCCAATGCCAGACTCGCCTATGAGGTATTTGAACAGGAATTTGCCAAGCCAGCTTGGAAAGAACTTGAGGCTTTTGGTGCCAATATTCAACGTCCGCTGATGGCTTCGACTGGAGTAAAGGATCCCAATCTTCCAGACACGCTGTATGTAACTGAATTGGTCTCTAAGTACTTGGTGAACACTATGCCGGAGAAGACAATGGAAGCAGTATTCGACCACGGTGTAATCCCTGCCGACAGCATTCACGGAAAATACGAGGAGTCAAAGCTCGTACTACATACTTTGAATGCCATGGGAGTTTCTTATGATGAGGTAACTGAGTTACTCGAAAAAGAAGGTGTCGAGAAATTCATAGTTTCTTGGAACGAGCTAGTAGATTCAGTAACCAAGGCTCTAGAGGCTAGTAAATAAATGCTTAGAGTTACAATCCCCCAGTCCTGGCTTGATGAATTGCAACCTACATTGCAGGATTTGGTCACTGACAGAGTTGCCTCAAGAATTAGCCAAAAAGATTTCACTCTTTGGGGTGAAGAGGCAGAAAGCGAATCAAAGATTCGTCTGGGCTGGGTTGATTCAGCCGAAGCGTGCAGGTCACTACTTCCAGAACTTCAGCAAGTATCAGCGCGACTAAAAGAGGCTGGCGTAAATCGAATAGTGCTATGCGGTATGGGTGGATCCAGCCTTGCTCCAGAGGTAATTTCAAAGAAATATGGTTTCCAACTAGAAATATTGGACTCAACTTCAGTCGAGCAGATTGAACAAGTTATTTCTAGCGGAGTCTCCAATACCGCGGTAGTGGTTTCGTCCAAGTCTGGGTCAACGGTTGAAACCGATTCGCAAAAAAGACTATTTGAGGAATTGTTTGCCAAAGCAGGTATAGACAAGACACAACGAATCATAATCGTGACAGACCCGGGTTCACCGATGGATGTTGCCGCTCGTGCTGATGGCTACCAGGTGTTCAATGCTGACCCAAATGTTGGTGGCAGGTATTCAGCTCTCACTGCATTTGGAATCGTTCCTTCGTATTTGGTAGGAGTTCCTGTAGCAGAGTTGATTGATCAGGCATTACTAGCTCGGGAAGTTTTAGCCGAAGATTCAACCGAGAATCCTGGCCTAATTCTTGGCGCTGCAC
>RHAS01000160.1 GCA_010028615.1 Actinomycetota bacterium | reverse complement strand
ACTGGATCAAGGAGCTCTTCTTTAGATGATGAACAGGATTGCCAGTCAGCCCAAATTAGAGCAACCGCACCTGGGTGCTCATCGGCTAGTTCTAGTTCAGTTGGCAAGATGGCACGGATGTTCGCAGGGTCGGTCAGATACTCAACGGTAAGCAGTGTTCCGGAGTAGTACCAGGGCATATCTGGGATGATGGCGCTTTTACCAGAAGGGGTCTTTGGGGCCATAAAGCCATGTAGTTCAGTCATAGAACTAGATTAGCGAACCATTTGGATACGAATAAACAGGGGATAACCTCAAGATAACGATTAACTAACCATCCACTAATTGCTGGCTAAATTGAACAGATTTTCCCCTGTTCTCGGCAAGGCTTAACGAGGTCGTTCATACCCGAACGATTCCTTGACCTCGACGAGGAGAAATAAATGTCAGATCAAACTACCGATAACTCATTGCGGAAGAGCCGCCTTGGAGTTCTCGGAATCGTATTTTTTGTGGTTGCCGCTTCAGCGCCACTAGTTGGAATGACTGGAGCTGTTCCAGTGGCCATTCTGGCTGGTAACGGTGCAGCAGCACCCGGAGCCTACCTATTGGTAGGACTAGTTCTAGTTTTGTTCAGCGTGGGCTTTACCGCGATGACCAGCAAGGTAACCAATGCCGGTGCCTTCTTTGCCTATGTCGGTAGAGGGCTTGGCCGGAACATGGGTATCGGTTCAGCGCTTGCCATGATTGTCGGTTATGTTGCCATCCAGCTAGCCATCTATGGTTTCTTCGGTGGACTACTTGCCGGTCAGATGGAAGCTAACTTTGGCATAGTGCTGCCGTGGTGGGCTTGGGTATTAATTGCCTGGGTTATCGTTACCGCGCTATCGCTACTTAGTGTCGATGTTGGTGCCAAGGTTCTTGGAGCCCTGATGCTGCTAGAAGTAATTTCACTTTTCATTGCCGGCTTTGGAATTTTGCTGAACAACTCAGGAAACATGGATCTGGCTGCTTCTTTCTCGCCGATGAATATCTTCGCCGGTGGTTTTGAAGGTGGTGCTGGTATTGCAATCGCATTCGCACTTGCCTCATACATTGGTTTTGAAGCAACAGCAATCTATGGTGAAGAAGCCAAAGACCCTAAGCGAGCAGTTCCTCGGGCAACCTACTGGGCTGTTGGTTTGATCACTGTTTTGTTTGCAGTTGTTTCTTTCGCCATGGTCACCGGTCTAGGTGCCACAACTGTGGTTGAGCAGGTAGCAACTCTTTCCGAAGGTGGAGCAAACCCAGCAGCAGTGCTGTTTGCTTTGACTGAGAGCAACGTTGGTCACTGGCTAGTAGTTGTCATGGAATGGCTAGTTGTCTCCAGTTTGTTCGCTGGTTTGCTTGCATTCCAGAACGCTAACTCAAGATACGTTTACGCACTTGGTCGTGCCGGAGTGCTACCTAAGTCACTTGGTAACACCAATAAGTTCGGTGCACCAACTGGTGGTGTAATCGTCACCTCCGTGTTAGCCCTTGTGGTGGTAATACTCTTCGTTGTCCAAAACTTGGATCCAATCCTGAACCTGTTCTTCTGGTCTAGCGCGATTACCGCTATCGCCGTGATGCTGGTTGAGCTGTTGGTAAGCGTTGCAGTAATTCGCTACTTCATGCAGAACCCAGGAACCCACTGGTTCAAGTCCATTGTTGCGCCAGCGATTTCAACTCTCGCCCTCGGCTTCGGACTTTATCTATTGATGTCACGATTCAACCTGCTGTCAGGTTTAGCGCCGTCACTTGAAGAGTCAGGGGTCGCTTGGTCGCTAACCACCTTAGGTTGGGTGCTGGTGCTACTTCCATTCATCGCACTTGTTATTGGTCTGATTTGGGGAGCAATCAACAAGAAAGATGAAGGCAAACTTAGCGCGGACATACTCTCCTAGTAAGAACACTAAGCATGAAGACCCAGGCAAAGCCTGGGTCTTTGTGTTTGTGCTTCAGGAGAGCTACAAATCGTGGCAAACTAAAGGTATGTCAGCAATGAGGCTAGAACATGATTTACTCGGCGATTACGAGATCCCATCCCACGCATATTGGGGAGTTCACTCGGCCAGAGCAGCCGAGAACTTTCCAATCTCCGGTGTTCCAATTGGACACTATCGATCACTAATCAAAGCACTGGCAATAGTTAAAGAGGCGGCTGCCAAAGCAAATCTTGAAGTCGGCGAACTTGATGAGAAAGTCGCTAGCGCGATAATTGCAGCTTGCCACGAAGTTGCCGCTGGAAAATTCGATAAAGAATTTATCGTTGATGCCATCCAGGGTGGTGCCGGAACTAGCACCAACATGAATGCCAACGAGGTAATTGCCAACCGTGCATTGGAACTGGCCGGTTACCAAAAAGGTGAATACGATCACATCCATCCGCTAAATGATGTCAACATGTCGCAGTCGACCAACGATGTTTATCCGACCGCGCTAAAAGTTGCTCTGATTCTAGAAATCCGAGAACTTATCAAGGCGATGGAATATCTGCGATCTGCTTTTGCCGCTAAGGCAGATGAGTTCAAAGATGTTATCAAGATGGGTAGAACCCAGCTGCAGGATGCCGTTCCGATGACACTTGGCCAAGAGTTTGCCACTTTTGCAAGAATGACGGCTGAAGATGAACAGCGCTTAAAAGAGGTGATTCCGCTGCTAAGCGAAATCAACCTTGGCGGAACTGCAATTGGCACAGGTTTGAATGCTCCTTCTGGATATGCAGAAGCCG
>RHAS01000159.1 GCA_010028615.1 Actinomycetota bacterium | reverse complement strand
TATTCGATTGCTAACGGCTGATCATTTGCGGTATAGGCAACTCCAAAACCGCCGCCCAAATTAAGCTCTGGTACCGGGCCGAATTTCACTAATTCAGCGTGAACTCGAACTAGACGCTTAGCGGCTTCAACAAATCCTTCAACGGCAAAAATCTGCGAACCGATGTGTGAGTGTAATCCTAAAAACTCCAGGTGTTTGTGCGAGCGGATTTTCTCGACCATGCTGGCAACGTCATTTATGGCTATACCGAATTTTTGATCTTCTCTAGCGGTGGCGAGATATTCGTGAGTGTGAGCATGAACTCCGCTATTAACTCTCAACCTAACTGCTTGAACTCTGTCTTGAGAGCCAGCAGCCGACGCGATTCGTTCAAGTTCAATTTCACTGTCAATTACCACAACTCCGATTCCCGAAGTAATTGCTCGGCCAATTTCACTCAGGGATTTGTTATTGCCATGCAAACCGATTCGCGAAGGATCGATACCGCCAGCTAAAGCAACCGCCATTTCTCCGTTGGATGATGTGTCTAGGTAAAGGCCAAGTTGATCTACCCAGCGCACTATCTCGGTATTCAGAAGTGCTTTACCTGCGTAATAGATTTTTGCCTCGGTGCCGTGCCTTTTGGCGGCAACCTCGAAAGCCTGCTTGATCTTTTTGGCTCTAGTGAAAAAATCTTCCTTATCCAACACATAGAGCGGAGTGCCAAACTGCTGAGCAAGGTCAGCTACGGCAACGCCAGCAAAGAAGCAGTGACCATCCTCGCCACGAACAAAATTTGCCGGCCAGATTTTTTCATCTAGAGCGTTAACATCAGCTGGAACATTTAGCCAATCTGGGGCAAGTAAATCTTTCATCACTACATCCGCTCCGGTGCGCTGACACCTAAAAGATCTAGGCCATTGGCTAGAACCACGCTGGCGGCGTTATTGAGCCACAACCTGGTGCGATGGATGCTCTCCACCGGAGCACCAGATAGCGGGGTAACTCGGCAGTTGTCATACCAACGGTGATAGCTTCCAGCCACTTCCTCTAGGTAGCGGGCAACTAGGTGCGGAGCACGTTGTTCGGCGGCATGTCTTAGTACCTCTGGATACTGGGCCAAGCTAGCCAGTAATTCGCTTTCCGAAGCGTGTACCAGAAGTGCTGGGTCAAATTCTTCATCCGTTACCGAAAGGCTTTGGGCGTTATTAGCCACCTGCTTGGTTCGGGCGTGCGCATACTGCACATAGAAAACCGGGTTGTCATTGGTTTTTTTAGACAATAAATCAAGATCAATATCAAGCATCGAGTTGATAGAGGATCGAGTTAGAGCATATCGAGCAGCATCAACACCAACAGCTTCAACTAAATCTTCCATCGTCACAACCGTGCCAGCACGTTTTGACATTCTTACCGGTTCACCATCGCGAACTAGATTCACTAACTGCCCAATAAGAATTTCTAGATGTAATCCTGGTTCGTCACCGAAAGCAGCACACATCGCCATCATTCTTGGAACATAACCGTGGTGATCAGCGCCGAGCATATAAATTGCTCGATCAAATCCACGTTCACGTTTATCTAAATAGTAAGCAAGGTCTCCCGCTATGTATGCAGCCTCACCATCGCTTTTGATAACTACCCGGTCGCGGTCATCGCCAAAAGTGCTTGATCGTAACCAGATAGCACCTTCATTTTCAAAAATGTGACCAAGTTCTCTTAGCCGATCAATTGCCTTGGATACTGCACCACTTTCATAAAGCGAATTTTCGTGAAAGTAAACATCAAAGACAACACCGAACTGTTCCAGTGATTGCTTGATCTCAGCAAACATCAGTTCAACACCGGCAGCTCGACAGACTTCGGTTGCTTCGGTCTCGCTAAGTGTTAGCACCTCAGGGTGTTTAGTTAAAACGGCTTTGGCTATTTGATTGATGTATTCCCCGGCGTAGCCATCTTCGGGAGCAGGTTTACTATTGACCGCAGCCAAAACAGAACGAGCGAACCGGTCAATTTGTGCTCCGTGGTCGTTGAAGTAGTATTCCCTAACCACATCGGCACCTTGAGCCTCAAAGATTCTGGCAAGTGAATCACCGACGGCGGCCCAACGGGTTCCCCCGATGTGTATTGGGCCGGTTGGGTTAGCTGAGACAAATTCCAAATTCATCTTCAACCCGGCATAAATATTTCCGGTTCCATAATCCTTACCAGCAAGCACAATCTGCTTAGCCAGTTCACCGGCGGCAGCCTTACTTAGCGTGATGTTGATAAAACCAGGGCCCGCAATTTCAAGCTTTTCGATGCCAGATACGCCCGATAACTCATTCACAATAAGCTGGGCTAGTTCCCTTGGGTTCATCCCGAAACCATTGGCTGACTGCATGGCGATGTTGGTGGCCCAATCTCCATGATCCCTGTTTTTTGGACGCTCAACGACTGCGCTCTCGGGAAGTGCACCTGCAGGCAGAGCCCCACTCTGCTGAAGCTTTTCTAGGGCTAGCAGAATGCAGCTGGATAAGTCTGCAGGGGTCACGAGAACTCTTTCGGGTTTTTTAGGCTGATAAGGCAAGCCACTTCGCCTGCGCGCATTTATTTACCTAGTCTAGCGAACTGCCTAAAGAATTCTCAGGTGCCATTTTCCCCACGCTGGTAGTCTGGGATAAACCCAGTAGCCCCCATAGCTCAGGGGATAGAGCACCGCTCTCCGGAGGCGGGTGCGCAGGTTCGAATCCTGCTGGGGGCGCGTGAACAT
>RHAS01000158.1 GCA_010028615.1 Actinomycetota bacterium | reverse complement strand
TTGCAGCATCGGTTTGAATCACGTCGAGATTAACCGGGGGCTGATTATTAGCATCGTTCCAAAGTTCCAAACTTGAGCCGCCATCTTTCGGTACCGCTGAAGATGCAACTTGGATCGTTCGATGCATCGCAGAAATCACGCCAGCGGTTACTGTTGCGTCATAACCGAGCGGGGCGCCAATCGCAACTGCATATTCACCAACATTGAGCTTTGAGCTATCAGCAAATTCGATTGGGGTAAAGCCTGTCCCCTTGGCTTTAATCACAGCGAGGTCATTGGTCGGATCGGTGCCAACAATAGTTGCCTGAAAGATTCGGTCCGAGCTGGTCTTCACTTCGATATACACATCGCTAGCCGCACCTTCGAGGGTAACCACATGTGAATTGGTAAGAATGTATCCATCCGCGGTTAGTACAACTCCAGAACCAGTACCAGCTCCTGAGTCTGAGGTGACCGAGAGAGTGACAACAGACGGTAAGGCTTTGGCGGCGGCACCGCTAACCCAGTTAACTTGTTCAACGTTATTGATGACAACCTGACTGGTATTCGCGCTGAACGGGACTAACCCGTTGATGGCATAAGCGCCAACAAAAACTCCAAGAATTGGTCCTAAAATAGCAGCCACTAACAAGCTCTTTGATCCAGCTTGTTTAGGCGGTGTCAAACCGGATGCATCAGATCTAGTTTGCGGCAATTTAATTTTCTCGCCCAAAAATTGAGTGTTGTAGTGCTTCTTGTCCTCTGACATTTAGTCCTAACTCCCTATGCCTTATTGCGTTGTAAAACTATTTCACCAACTTCATAAGTTTATGAAATGCTTCTGGGAATTTTCTGAAAATCAGCAACCCCAGCGTGGAGTAAGCCCGCACGGTTTATCCACCAATCTAGGCACTTTGCGCTTAGGAGGCTCTGTCGGGATTACGCCAATATTCAGTCGAATTGCTGGTGCATTGCTAATTAGCCCCGGCCGAACAGTTGACCAGCTAGTCAAGCCAGCAAAGCGATATTCAATACCGTAGCTAACTGTTAGCGATGCCGAGAGTGACCCCGGCTCTTTAGCTACATAGCGCAGCTGAGCAGTTCGAAATCTAGTTTGGCCTATCAGCCAAGCGTAGGATCTTGGCGTGAATCTAACCTCACAAGGCAGATTAAGTAATTTGGTTTTTATAACTTGCATCTTGGCCGTTTGCGAAAAGTTCAATACATCCCCGACTAATAATCCTTGATTTGGTTTTACTAAAATCCTTGGCTGAGTTGGACGAAAAGTTTTTAATGCGCTGGAAATTTGCTGCCGAGTAGGCTTACCTAAATTGACGATTACGATCGGCTGGCTGGGCGGATAGAGGCTCCAACAACCGCGATAACCTTTGGATAATAAATCAAAGCTCAAGTCGGGCGAAAGTCCATTTGGATAAACAAGGCAAGTCGGCCCCTGTTGCGAAGCGTTCAAAACTAACTTGAGATTTCCGTCTTCGCCTCGAATCAAAGTTGAGTTTCTTACACAAACCAGAAGCTCTGAACTATTACTTATCGCCCCGACAGTTGTGTTGGTTATTTGAAAACTAGTTGGACAGTTTGGGCTGAGCCAGATGCCAGCAAGCAAAGTCAAACCTGAAAGGGTGAGCATGCCCAAATTGTAGGAAGTCGAGCTGATTTCCTATTCGGGTTCTCCACATAAAACAAAAACCCTGATCTCTCAGGGTTTTTATCTTGGTTGCGGGGGCAGGATTTGAACCTACGACCTCCGGGTTATGAGCCCGGCGAGCTACCGAACTGCTCCACCCCGCGGCGAACCTTCAGTCTAACAGGAATGCACTATTTTTTGCTAAGTGCTATCGCTGTCTCAATGGCCTTTTGCAAACGAGCCTCGGCTTTGCCGTAGGCAGTCCAGTTACCAGCTCGCATTGCAGCATCTTTTTCCAAGATTGCCTGACGAGCATCTTCTAGAGCGTTGGCTAGCTTCTGCGCATTCGTCAAATCTGGATCTTCTGGTGTTGTTCCACCATTATCGCCACCCGCATCGCCACCGAAGAGTGCGTTCAGGGCATCATCCAGATTGTCTTCGAAGGCAATCTTGTCTCCAAAGGCAACCAGAATCTTTTTCAGAAGTGGGAAAAGTCCACTCAAGATCGGGCACAACTGATGGAGGATCTTGGTCCGTTGCTGAAACAGGGGGCGACCAAGCTTGGACAGATGGCGGGAAAAGTGGGGGTGGGCTTGCTGGAGTTTGTTCTGGCCTTGATCATTTGTGGATTCTTCTTTGCTTCGGGGGAAATCCTGACCCAATCCGCGCAACAGGTGCTGCAAAAACTTTTCGGACCCCGAGGAGGGGAGCTGTTGGATATCTCGGCGCGGACGATCCGGAGCGTGATGCTGGGAGTGCTCGGGACGGCCGCGCTGCAGGCGGCCTTGATGTGCATCGGATTTTCGTTGGCGGCGGTTCCGCAGGTGGTCTTGTTGGGCTTTGCCGGATTTTTTTTCGCCAGCCTGCAGCTTTCCTGCGGGATCGTCTGGGTGCCAGTGGTGGTCTGGCTATTTCTGGAAGGAAAAACCGGCTGGGCTGTTTTCAACCTGATCTGGGGGATCGGCGTGGTGGGGTTGGTGGATAACTTCACGAAACCATACTTGATCAGCCGGGGAAGCAACCTGCCTTTCGGGATCATCTTTCTGGGGGTTATTGGCGGTTTCATTGCCTACGGCTTTTTGGGGATTTTCTTCGGGGCGACCCTGA